>NZ_LEKH01000011.1 GCF_001029505.1 Rubrobacter aplysinae
TGGTAAGCTCAAGTGCTTCCGGCGTATCGCCACTCGTTACGATAGGAAGGCCCTGTACTATAAGTCTTTCGTGTATCTGGCAGCTTCTCTAATGTGGCTATGATCCGCAAATGTCGATTCTGCCTAGGCGTAGTAGTCCGGGGCCTTCTTGAATTTGGGCCAGGCGTCGGGGTCGTGGCCGGTCACGAGGGTCGCGCCCTGGCCCTCCACGGTGCGCCGGACCTTCTCGGTGGAGTAGGCCACGTCGGCGGCGGAGTGGACGAGGCCGGGGAGCGCCTTGTTCTCGTAATGGTCCATCGTGTAGCAGGCGTCCGCCGTAAGCATCATCGGGCCGCTCTCGGGCAGATCCACCAGGAGCGAGGTGTGGCCCGGCGCGTGGCCGGGGGTGAACATCGTCTTCATGGTGCCGTCGCTGAAGAGATCGTAGCCGTCGTCGTTGGGGCCGTCGAGAAACACCCAGCTAACGTCCTTGTCGAAGTCGGGCCGGATGTAGGCCGGCTTCTGGAACCAGTCCGGCGTGAACGCGTACTGGAGCTCGCGGCGCTGCACGACGTAGCGGGCGTTCGGGAAATGGCCTATCGCGCCGGAGTGGTCGAGGTGCAAATGAGACTGCACGACGTACTTCACGCTCGCCGGGTCCACATCGAGAGCCTGGAGCTGGTCCACGACGAATTCATCGGGGCGCATCACGGGCTGGTAGGCGTCGGCGACCGCGCCCCAGTAGTCGTGGGCGTCCACGTCTCCCGAGACCTCGCGGGCGTTGCCGCCGTCGAAGAGGACGTTGCCCCTGGGGTGTGTGATCAGGAAAAACGGCACCGGGATCTCGTACGGGTCCCCGAGCCCCTGGTTCATCTTGATGAACTGCACCTGGGTCTTTAGACTGCCGCACTCCATGAAGTACAGTCGCAAATCTTCAGCCATTCTCTTCTCCTTTCTGTCGTTTCCGCGGTTTCTCTGGTGCGCCTATCTGATGTACCGGAGGTTTACTCTAGTAGTCCTACCAATTCTCCAGGGACTCGCGCAGGATATTCGCTAGATCCTCCTCGGTGGCCTCTTTCGGCGCGCCGACGAGCAGCCGCTGCTGCTTCATCGCACCCTCGACGAGCGCGCCTATATCCGACTCGTCGTAGCCGAGCTCCCGCACGCCGCGCGGCGCGCCGACATCCTTCATCAGGCTCAGGAGTATGTCCGGCAGCGTGTTCTCGTCGTGGTTCTGTATGCGCTCCCCGGCGAGCAGCTCGGCGACCTCGCGGTGGCGCTCGGGTTGGGCATCGTAGGTGAAGCGGAAGGCGGCGGGCGCGGTGACGATGACCGACCAGCCGTGGGGCACGAAGCCGTGGTCCTCCGGGTAACCGGGCGGCTGGTACTCGTGCTTTAGCCCGGCTATGGGGTAGGCGCAGGCGTGCGGGATGTGGACCCCGGCGGATCCGAAGCCGATCCCGGCGAGCGTCGCCCCGAGCATCATCGCGCCCCGGGCCTCGGTGTCCTCGCCGTCGGCCACGGCTCGCCTGAGATACTGCCCACCATACTCCAGCGCCTTCGAGGACCACATGTCCGCTATGGGGTTCGCCCCCTGGTATGGCGGGCGCTCGTCCGGACTAGAGACCGCCGGGCGCTCGTTGTAGGGCTTCGAGATGTAGGACTCGGCGGCGTGGCAGATCACGTCCAGGCCCGTCGAGGACGTAACCTCCGACGGCAGGCTCCGCGTGAGCAGCGGGTCCACCACCCCGCGGTCCGGCCGCATGTAGGCGTGGGAGATACCCGTCTTTACCTGTTGCTCGGGGATGTCGAGGATGGCGACGGTCGTGGCCTCGGCCCCGGTCCCGGCGGTCGTCGGCACCGCCAGGAGCGGCTTGAGTGGTGAGGGCGGCTTCTTGCCGCCGCCCACGGGCGGGTTGACGTAGTCCATGATCTCCCCACCGTGGGTGGAGATGAGATCCGATACCTTCGCCGTATCTATGCTGGTCCCGCCGCCGACGGCGACGAAGCCGTCGAAATCACCCTCACGGGCGAAGTCCGCGGCGGCCTGCAGGGAGTCGGCGGTCGGCTCGACGCGGGAGCGGTCCCAGACCTCGACCTGTATCCCCTCCGCCTCTATAAGCTCGCGGGCCCTACCGGCTATACCGGCCTCGACCACGCCGGGGTCGGTCACCATCATCACCCTGCCGACGCCGAGCCGTTTTAGCTCCCAGCCCACCTCTTCGGAGGCGCCGGGGCCGTACTTTATCGGCGTCGCCTCCATCGTAAAGATCTGCTCGTAGTTCCCGTTGTCACCAGAGTTACCGTTGGACGGCATCCAGCGCGCCTCCTCTCCTCTTTTAGGCCCGCTTCGGGGCCCCTGTCCCCTCTGCCGGCAAGACGCCGGCAACCGGATTATTGCAGCGCTCCCATCTCCGGGGCAAACCGGGCTCCCGTTGCTGTTCGCCGCTGTTCGCCGCTGATAGCTATTGAACGCTGTTGACACGCGGCGGCGCACGGTAAAGAATCAGCTAAAGGGTGCGCGCCCGGGTCCGAGCCGGGCCGCCGGAGGAAAGAGAGGATCGGGTGGAGTCTTCCCCGTATCGCAGCAAGCCGTGGCTGGATCGCTACGCCCCGCACGTCCCGGCCGAGTTGCCGCCGCCCACGCGAAGCATGATCGACCTCTTCGAAGATTCGGCGCGGAGGCGTCCGGACACAGACGCCATACGCTACTTCGACACTGCCATCTCCCACGCCGAGCTCGACCGGCTGGCGGAAGGCTTCGCCGCGCTGCTCTCCAGGCACGGGATCGGCAAGGGCGAGCGGGTCGCGGTCTACCTGCAGAACAACCCGCAGTTTCTCGTGGCCCAGTACGGGGCCTGGAAACGCGGCTGCATCGTGGTCCCCGTAAACCCGATGCTCAAGGCCCGCGAGCTCGACTACCACCTGAACGACTCCGGCGCGCGGGCGCTCGTGTGCCTGGAGAGCCTGTACCACGGCGTGGCCCGTGAGGTGGTGCCGCAGAGCTCCGTCGAGTTGGTAGTCACCACGAGCGAGCTGGACCTGATCCGGGGCGAGATCCCCGAGCCGCTCCAGGGCTCACAGAAGCTGTACTTCGACGAGACGGTAGACCTCATACAAAACGCCGAGAACGGCGGAGCGGACCTCGATGCTCGCATCGCCGTCTCGCCGGAGGACGAGGCGTACATCGTCTACACCTCTGGCACCACCGGCAAGCCAAAGGGAGCGGTCGAGACCCACTCCAACGTCGCGTTCAACGCCGAGGTGTACCGGACCTGGATGCAGATCGGCGACGAGGACTCCGTGTTCGGGGTAGCGCCGCTATTCCACATAACCGGCCTGGTCGGGCACGCCGCGCTCGCCGGGCTCGCGGGCATCCCGCTCGTGCTCTTGCACCGCTTCGAGCCCCGCGAGGGGATCAGGCTGATACAGAAGTGGCGTCCCACGATGACGGTCGGCGCGATCACGGCGTTCATCTCCATGATGAACGCGCCCGAGGCGGAGAACGCGGACCTCTCCTCCCTGACCAAGTGCTACAGCGGCGGCGCGCCCATAGCCCCCTCCATAACCGAAGGATTCGAGACCCGGTTCGGCGTCTACATCCACAACATCTACGGCCTGACCGAGTCCAACTCCCCGACCCACGCAACGCCCCTGGGTGGGCGGGCTCCCGTGGACGAGGCGAGCGGCGCGCTCTCGGTCGGGGTGCCGGTCCCGAGTTGCGACGCACGGCTGGTGAGCCTCGAAGACCCGACGCAAGAGGTGCCGGTCGGGGAGCCCGGCGAGTTCGCCGCGAAGGGGCCGATGGTCTTCCGCGAGTACTGGAACAAGCCCGAGGAGACCGAGAACGCCTCCGCCGAGGGATATTTCCTGACCGGCGACGTCGCGATAATGGGCGAGAGCGGCTGGTTCTACATCGTGGACCGCAAGAAGGACATGATCAACGCCGGAGGCTACAAGGTCTGGCCCCGCGAGGTCGAGGATGTGCTCTACACCCACCCCCGGGTAAAGGAGGCCGCCGTCGTCGGCGTCCCCGACGAGTACCGGGGCGAGACCGTCCACGCCTTCGTCGCCCTCAAGGAGAGCGCGGAAGAAGCCGCAACGGAACAAGACCTGATCTCCTTCTGCAAACAGCACATGGCCGACTACAAGTACCCGCGCCACGTCTCGTTCCTGGACGAGATCCCCAAAACGGCCACCGGAAAGTTCCTCCGCCGCGAGCTCCGAGACGTGTAAAGACACATAAGCCACGCCAGCCCGCCTCCAAGCAAGTATATGCTTTTTACACATAAACCCTCGATCCTAGTATAATGATCCCGAGATACGGGAAAAGACTGGCGCGGGCCGTACGCGAGGTGCGTCCAGAGGCGCTCAGACGAGGAGGTTTCGAGGTTGACGGAAGGTAGCAAGAGCATGGGTGCCATGGATCCCATGGAGCTGTGGCGGCAGTGGTACGAGACGAGCTCTAAGATGTGGTCCGACGCGATGCAGGGCGGCCGGGAGAGCGCCGTGGACCCTTACGGGCTATACCGGCAGTGGGTTAGCGGGATGCAGGAGTTCCAGCAGAAAGCCGAAGAAGGGGCCGAGAGCATACCGCAGTTCGGCGGTGCGGCCAGCATGGGCGGTGTACCAAACGTAGACCCGGACGAGGTGCGCCAGAACATGCAGCGCTGGATGGACGCCACCGCCGACTCCTACCGGCAGGCAATGGAGGCCAGCCGGGGCATGATGGATCTCGCGCCCAAGTGGATGCGCGTATTCGAGGACTCCCGGCAGAACCTCATGCAGCAGGAAGGCATACCCTCGGACCCCGTCTCCTTCGGGGTGCAGTGGTACAACGCCACTAGCGGCCCCGTAGCCGAGTTCGCCGAGGGCGCGCTGCAAAAAGACGAGGTGCTAGGCCCGGCCAGCCGCTTTCTGGAGAGCTACACCACCTTCTACAACGTCTTCAAGAAAAACGCCGAGGAGAACCTCGGCACGTTGCAGATGCCGAGCCGGTCCGACATCTCGCGCGTGGCGAGCCTCGTGATCGCGCTGGAAGACAAGGTGGACCGCATCGAGGAGGCCTTCGAGGACTTTGAGTACGGCTACACCGAGCCCGCAAGCTCCGACTCCGTGCACAAGCTCGAAGAGCGCATGGACCGCGTCGAGGGCAAGCTCGACCGCCTGCTCTCCGCCGTCGAGAACGGACCGGCGAGCAGTGGTCCGGCGAACGGCTCACAGGCCGCCTCCTCTGGCAACGGCTCGTCACAGAGCAGCCCGTCGCAAGCATCGCAGGGTGGGGATCAGGAAGAGGTAAAGGCGACCCAGGCCGCACAACGCAAGGCCCGGGAGCTAGGCGTGACCCTCTCGGAGGTCAGCGGCACCGGGGCGGACGGCCAGATCACGGTAGAGGACGTGCGTAAGAAAGGAGAGAGCTAGATGGTTCAGGGCACACAGCAGACGGAGCAGCAGTCCCCGGCGGGCTTCGAGGAGTTCTTCGAGAAGTATCAGCAGGGCATGAGCATCGTCCTCGAAGGGGCCCAGGCCGAGACCGGCAAGACCCCCAAGGAGACGATCTGGACCAAGAACAAGGCCAGCCTCTACCGCTACCAGACCACGGCGGAGAAGAAGTACGATACCCCGATACTCTTCGTCTTCGCGCTCATCAACAAGCCCTACATCCTGGACCTCATGCCGGGCAACAGCCTCATAGAGTTCCTCTGCGACCAGGGCTACGACGTGTATCTTCTGGACTGGGGCACCCCCGGCGACGAGGACGCGAACATGAGCTTCGAGAACTACGTCCTCGACTACATCCCGCGGGCGGCCCGCAAGGTCCTCAAGCACTCAGGCGCTGATCAGTTCACCCTCTTCGGCTACTGCATGGGCGGCACCATGAGCGCCATGTACGCCTCGCTCTTCCCCGAGAAGCTGAAGAACCTGATCCTGATGACCACCCCGATAGACTTCGACAAGGAAGAGCTCGGGATGTACGGCCTGTTCACCGACGAGCGTTACATAGACGTCGGCACCATGACCGAGACCTTCGGCAACATCCCCGGTGACATGATCGACACCGGGAATCGCATGCTAAAGCCCGTAACCAACTACGTCGGCACCTACGTGAACATGTGGGAGCGCATCTTCGAGGACAAGCCGATGGAGACCTGGCTCGCCATGAACAAGTGGGTCAATGATGGCCCGCCGTTCCCCGGCGCGACGTTCAAGCAGTGGATCACGGACTTCTACCAGAAGAACAAGCTCTCAAAGGGCGAGATGTACCTGCGGGGCCGCCACATAGACCTCTCGAAGATAGACGTCCCGTTCCTCGTGATCGCCGGTACCAAGGACCACATCTGCACCCCGCCCCAGGCCGAGGCGGTCATGGACCTCGTCTCCAGCCAGGACAAGGAGTTCTTCACCATGGACGCCGGACACGTCGGCCTCATGACCGGCCGCGGCTCCAAGAAGATCCTGTGGCCCAAGGTGGACGACTGGCTCTCGGATCGCTCCGAGCTAAAAGCCGAGAGGTAAAACAAGAAGTAGCCGCTAGCGAATAACCGAATACGTTGAATCCGAGGGGGCCGTCCGGCCCCCTCTTCCATCTGTAGAGCCTAATACACTCTAGTCCGGTTCTGTAGGGAGTCCATGAAGGTCGAGCGCGGGGACCGCGCTTATCGCAACGAGGATAATAGAGAACTCACCTTGCCTTCGGAGTAGCAAAGATGGTGTAACATCAGGCGTATAGATGTGGGCTTACTCGGTGGAGACTTTGAGGACCATTGGATAATCTGGAAGCCATCCTCTGGGCCGTCGTCGGTGCGCTTACCCTGGTAGGCGAGGTACTGAGTGTCTCTTTCTTCCTGATTTTCTTTACCTTGGGGGCGGTCGTCGGGCTTGCTCTGGCTCTTCTCGGGTTCGGGCTGACGCTACAAATCACGGGATTCATCGCGGTCTCCGTACTGAGTATGCTCGTGTTAAGACCCGCGCTACTAGACCGGCTAGCCGTCCAGAGTGGTGAGAGATACGAAGGCCACAGGGGAATAGCCGGGAAGAGCGCGACCGTCAGAGAAGTCATAGAGGCCGGTGAAAGCGGAGTCGTCCAACTAGAAGGCGGCGAGTACTGGACGGCCCGGTCTGCGCTCCCGAAGAGGAGGATAGAGAAGGGCGAGCGGGTCAGGGTACTGGATACGGACGGGATAACGGCCCTGGTCGACACTCTGGACAGCACCGAGGGCCCGGAGAACGAGACGGAGGTTTAAAGCATGATTGGCTTGATAGTACTCGGAATCCTCGCGGTAGTCGTGCTGATCGTCGCGGCGCAGACGGTCAGGATCATTCCCCAGAGCCGGGTCGCCATAGTGCAGCGCTTCGGGCGCTACCACCGCACGGCGGAGAGCGGTATCACGGCGATCATCCCGGTGGTGGACAAGATGCTCCCGAGGACCGACCTCAGAGAGCAGGTCGTCGCGTTCCAGCCCCAGGCAGTCATCACCAACGACAACGTCGGGATCCAGATCTCGACGGTCGTCTACTACCAGATCGTGGACGCCCGGGCGGCGGAGTACGAGGTAGCGAGCCTCCACACGGCGATGGAGCAGATCACCCAGACCAGCCTCAGAAACGTCATCGGGAACATGCAGCTCGACCAGACCCTAACCTCCCGGGACGAGATCAACGCAAAGCTCCGCTCCATCCTCGACGAGGTCACAGGCAAGTGGGGTGTGAGGATCACCCGCGTGGAGCTCAAGGAGATAACGCCTCCGGGCGACATCCAGCAGGCGATGGAGAAGCAGATGCAGGCCGAGCGCAACCGGCGGGCGGCCATACTCACCGCCGAAGGCGACAAAAAGGCAGCGGTACTGAAGGCGGAGGGCGACAAGGAGGCGGCGATCCAACGCGCCGAGGGCGAGAAGCAGGGCTCTGTACTGCGCGCCGAGGGCGAGGCCGAAGCCTACCGTAACGTACAGCAGGCCCAGATCGAGATGGCCGGCTCTCTCTTCGAGCGTCTGCATGACTCAGACCTCTCACCAGAGTCCCTGCGCTATCTGTACCTGAAGACCCTGCCGGAGATGGCTAAGGGAGAAGCGAATAAGCTCTTCGTCGTACCTTCGGAGCTGCAGGACCTCGCCGGTGCGGTCGGCGCCCTGGCTGGCGGCGCCTCGATGGCGAGCGAAGCTAGCGGGGCCAGCGAGGGCGGCTCTCCCGCATCCCCGGAGGGCAGGGCCAGCAATGGCAGTAACAGAAAGGGTATCTCGAAGGGAGCAGAGGGCCCCGGCTCCTGAGCAACAAGGCCTCGCCCGGGCGTTTGATAGTGGCGGTCCGCTCTATTTCTTGACGAGGGTAAGAGCGTTGGCAGAGCGACCGCGCCCCTCCCACAGACTCCCGAACCGGGTTTGCGGAGCAGAATCATCGAAACCTTCGTCTGGCGCTAGCCCCCAACCCTCCGCACGCTCCGCCAGCTCAACCATCCGGCAGAAATACTCCTCGTGGTCGGTGACGGCCACCAGCCTGCCGCCGGTTTCCAGCGCCTCGTGCATCTCTTGCAGGAAACGCCCGGAGAAGATCCTCCTCCGGCGCTGACGCTCTTTCATGCCGGGGTCCGGGAACAGGAGGTATGCCGCCGCCAGCGACTCTGGTACGAGCAGCGGGTACAGTAAATTGAAGTCTGCTCGAACAAAGAGCACGTTGTCCAGCTCTCGTTCGGCGGCCCCGGAGACGGCCCGGTACAACGACTTTACGTGCAGGTCGACGCCGACGAAGTTCGTACCGGGGCGACTCTCTGCCCGGGAGCGCAGGAACTCGCCGGTGCCGCAGCCTATCTCCAGTTCTAGCGGCGCGTCGCTTCTAAAGGGGCCGAATAGAGCCTGCGAGGAGATGCGGGGCAGCGTCTCGGGCTCGTGGTGCAGGCGCTCCCCGGGCAGCCACAGCAGGTAGCGCCGGGCGGTCTCTTCGTCCGGCGTCTCGACCTTCATCCTGCCTAGCTTTCCGCGGGGCATGCTCTCCTGGACCTTCTGGCCTCTACGTATACCGTAACCATCACGACCGACGTGTAGAAGTTAGCAGCAGGCCTCGCGTCGTCAACCCCCGACTTGTAGTAGCTTACGGGTGTACAGGGAGGTATTCGGTACAGGCGTGGAGAAGCGTGGAGAACACGGAAAGATACGGAAAGGTGTAGCGATGACCATGAAGCCAGAGTCGGTTCGCGGGGCATCCGGCGCGACGGATTTTATCGGCGTAGACCGATTGCTCACCGACGAGGAGCGCGAGATGCGCGACCGGACGCGGGCGTTCGTGGACGAGCGGGTTATCCCGGTCGCCGCCGACTACTGGGACAGGGCCGAGTTTCCGTTCGAGCTCCTGGAGCCTCTGGGCGAGCTGGGCGTTCTCGGCGCGACCTTCGATCCGGAGTACGGCGGGTCGGGCGTGAGCAACGTCGCCTACGGGCTCGCCATCGCGGAGCTGGCGCGCGGGTCGGGCAGCCTCTCCACCTTCCTGCACGTCCAGAGCGGGCTCGCCATGGCCGCCATCCACTCGCTGGGTTCGGAGGACCAGAAAGGGGAGTGGCTCCCGGGGCTGGCCCGCTGCGAGAAGATCGGCTGCTTCGGGCTGACAGAGCCCGACGCGGGATCCGACCCGGGCTCGATGAAGACGACCGCCACCCCCACCGGCGACGGCTACGTGCTAAACGGCGAGAAGAAGTGGATCGGCAACGGCTCGTTCTCCGACGTGGCCGTGATCTGGGCCCGCATCAGCGGCGGAGAGGACGACGGCAGGATCTCGGGCTTCCTCGTGCGCGGCGACGCCGCAGGCTACGACGCCGGGATCATCCCGCGCAAGGGTTCCCAGCGCGCCGTGTGGCAGACTCACATAACCCTCACCGATTGCCACGTGCCGGAGCAGGACCGTCTGCCGGGGGCGAAGGGCCTCGGCTCCACCCTCTCGGTGCTCGCCCACTCCCGCTACGGCGTCGCCTGGGACGGGCTCGGACAGGCCACGGACTGCTACGAGACAGCCCTGACCTACGCCACCGAGCGCGAGCAGTTCGGCCACGCTCTGGCGAGCTTCCAGCTCACCCAGCAGAAGCTAGTCGAGATGGTGAACGAGATCTCCCAGATGCAGCTACTATCCATCCAGATAGGCCGCCTCAAGGACGACGGCGAGATGACCGCCCCCCAGGTCTCGATGCACAAGATGAACAACCTCAACAAGGCCCGCCGCATAGCGGCCACCGCCCGTGACGCCCTCGGCGGTAACGGCGTCCTGCTGGACTACCGCGTAATGGAGCACATGGCCGACATAGAGGGCGTCTACTCCTACGAGGGCACCAACGACGTGAACACCCTTATAGTGGGACAGGCCATAACCGGACACAAGGCGTTCTCCCCCGCACCGGCGAAGAACCCCGAAAAGAACGGCCGCGCGGAGCGCGCGGAGGAGAAGCCCGAGTAGAGAGCCGCAGAGCCCCATAGAGCCTAGGACAGACGATTAAGACGGTCAGAGCACCGGGAAGTGGAGGCGAAGTTGCGGGCCTCAACGGCTCCGCCCGGTGGGAAAGACCCTACGACAGGAGCGTAACACGAAGCCTGTCTGCGGGATCAGGGCTCCGGAGCCGCCTCTAAACTGCTTCTGAACGAAGAGGCCCGGCGCTGGGGGCTCCGGGCCTCGAAATTCTTTCGGACTCCCGGGCTAGATCCGCTCGAAGATCGCGGCTATACCCATGCCGCCGCCAATACAGAGCGTAACCAGACCGTAGCGGCCATTCGTGCGGGCGAGCTCGTGCAGGATCTTGACCATCAGGATGGCTCCCGTGGCCCCGATGGGATGCCCGAGGGCCACGGCCCCGCCCATCGGGTTCATCTTCTCGTCCGGCACCCCGAGCTCGCGCCCGACTGCGACGGCGATGGACGCGAAAGCCTCGTTCGCCTCTACGACGTCCAGATCGTCCACGGTGAGCCCGGCCTTCTTCATGGCCTGCCGGGAGGCCGGGACCATGCCGATACCCATTACCGAGGGGTCCACACCGGCGACGGCGGCGGAGACGAGCCTGCCGGCGACGGGGAGCCCGAGCTCCTCGGCCTTCTGGGAGCTCGAGACCAGCGCCATCCCCGCACCGTCGTTGATGCCGCTGGCGTTACCCGCGGTCACCGTGCCGTCTTTGGTGAAGGCCGGCTTGAGCTTGGAGAAGGACTGCTCGTCGGCGTCCCGGCGGACGTGCTCGTGGTCGGTGAACTGGACGGTATCGCGCTTTTGCTTGATCTCTACGGGCACGATCTGGTCGTCGAAGTAGCCTTCTTCCATGGACTTCTGCGCCCGCTGGTGGCTGCGCAGCGCGTAGGCGTCCTGCTCCTCGCGGGTAACGTTGTACCGCTCGGCGATGTTCTCGGCGGTCATGCCCATGTGATAGTCGTTGAAGATGTCCCACAGCCCGTCGAAGACCATGTGGTCCTGTATCTCGGCGTTCGGCATGCCCATGCGGTAGCCGTAGCGGCCCTTGGGCAGGAGGAACGGCGCCGCGTCCATGTTCTCCGTGCCGCCGGCCATGACCACCTCGGCGTCGCCGAGGGCAACCTCCTGGGCGGCGGATACTATGGCCTGCAGACCCGAGCCGCACATCCGGTTCAGCGTCATACCCGGCGTCTCGACCGGGAGCCCGGCTTTCATGCCGACCTGACGTCCCGGGTTCATCCCCTGTCCGGCGGAGAGGATGTTGCCGATTATGACCTGGTCTACCTGCTCGCCCTCTATACCGGCGCGGGAGAGGACCCCCTCGCCGACCGTCGCGCCGAGGTCGGTGGCCGGGGTGTCCTTGAGCGCCCCGCCGAAGGTCCCTATACCCGTCCTGAGCGGGGCGGAGATCACGATCTCGCTCCCATTATTGGCGAAGCTCATGGCTTCTCCTTTCCCTTTCTTCTACTCTTCTCCTACGCTACGTCGCCGTCCCTTACACGTCACCTGTACGGCCTTTACGCAGCATACAACAAAGGACCGGCCTCGGAGCCCTCCCCGAATGCCGGTCCTTGCTATAGCGCCCTCTTATACGGGCCCTGATCATCTGACGACCTGCCCGGCCTCCGGAGCTAGCTCCTGGAGCCGCTCCTGCCCTGATAGTAGGAGAGCATGGAGTTGAGAAACTCCATGTAGAGGTTCGCCGACTCCTGGGAGAGCGACTGGAAGGCCTCCTGCTGCTTGCGGGTCTGCTCCATCATCTCCTTGGAGATCTGCTCGTTCGAGCGGGACTGGCGGTCCAACTCGTGGATCACACCCTCGAAGAAGTTCTGCGTCATCTTCGTGCTCTGCTCCTGGGCTTCCCTGGAGCGATTGCCCATCGTCTCGTAGGACTCGCGTACGGCCTCGGCGAACTTCTCCGCCGCCTCGTTTACCTTCCTCATCTGCCTGTCGTCCATGGCGTGTCTCCTCTTTCGCTCTTTCTTCTCTTGTGCTATCCGTTCCCCGGGCCCAGCATAGCAAAACGAGAGACACCGGGGCTGACCCCGGATCTCCCGCGTCTACCTGGCTCTATCTGGAGGCCTTCTTTGCGGCCTCCAGGCCCTGCTTGTAGTAGGTAAGCGGAGAGTAGAGCAGGTCCATGTAGGCATCCAGAGACTCCTCGAGGAGAGTCTGGAAGGCGTCTCGCTGCTTCTCGGCCCGCTCGACGAGCTGCTGGGTCATTGCCCGATTGTTCTCGGCCTGATGCCGCAGCTCCTTGATGGAACCTTCCACCATGTCCTGCATGAAGCGGATATTGCGCTCCTGCAGGCTCACGCCGTGCTCTACCATGCTCTCGTATGAGTCCCGCGTGTTTCGGGCGACCTGCTCGGCGGCCCTGTTGCTCTTCTCCGCGCTAGCCACTTTACTACTCCCTTTCTCGCGATCCCTCGCGAAAGTCTACGGTGATCCCGGATTCCCGGCTAAGGCTCTGATTAGCTGGCCTCGTCTTCGTGATCCCCACGGCTCTGTCCGCTCTCTTCTCTACCGGACTCTTCCTGCCGGAGCGGCCGCCCGGTATAGAGCCTGAAGAAAGAGTCCATCGTCCTCTGATACTGCTCCAGAGAACGGGCCCAGAAGTCTAGGTAGTCCACCCCGGTGTCCGTGATCGAGTACATCCGTCGCGCCGGACCGCCCTTGGAGGTCTCCCAGCTGGACTCCACTATCCCGTCCTTCTCCATCTGGCGCAGCGTCCGGTACAGCGTGCCGGGATTCATGGCCTCGAAGCCAAATGCCGTGGCCCGCTCCATCAACTCGTACCCGTAGGAGTTCCATTCCCTCAAGGAGAGCAGTATCACGGGGACCAGCCAGTTCTTCGGCCTGGCCTCCGCCCCGCTCCTCTGCCCCTCTCGGGGCTCTTTGCCTTCACTCATGATTACCTCTCTCGCAATCTCTATGTGCATTTTACATATACACGGCTGTGAGTCAAGTGTGACCCGGCCGGATCCTCTCGCGAGGCCGTAACTCCGGCCTCTTCTGCGGCCCCATCCACCTCGGGGGAGAGAGCCGGCGTCGGCGCCTCACATACCCTGAGTACTAGCCCGCCCTCACCCGGTACGCCGTGCGGGTGTAGCATCGGACTATATATGCTTATTGTACATAGTTTGAAACTGATTTTACCTACCACTAGACTGGTTCCGCAAGGATTTCATGTTTTGGACGGCTAGAGACGTAGAGATACGGGGAAGGAGCTTGAGTGGGTAATTTGGAGGGTTCCGTAGCAGTCGTAACCGGCGCGGGCCGGGGGTTGGGGAGGAGCATAGCCGAAGAGCTCGGAGGCGAGGGGGCGAGCGTGGTGGTCAACTACGCCAACAGCCAGGGTCCCGCCGAGGAGGTCGTCTCCAATCTGGCGCAGGCGGGCTCCAAGGATTCCGTGGCGATCAAGGCCGACGTCTCGGACGCGGGCGAGGCCTCCTCACTCATAGAGCAGACGCTAGAGAAGTTCGGCAGGATAGACGTGCTGGTGAACAATGCCGGCATCACCCGCGACAAGAGCATGAAAAAGCTCTCGACCGACGACTGGGACGCGGTGGTGCAGACCAACCTCAACAGCTGCTTCTATACGGTAAAGGCCGCGCTAACGCAGTTCACCGAGCAGGGCAGCGGCAAGATCGTGAATATAAGCTCCTTCGTCGGCCAGGCGGGTAACTTCGGCCAGACCAACTACGCGGCGGCGAAGGCCGGTATTATCGGCTTTACCAAGGCGGCCGCCAAGGAGCTAGCCCGCTACAACGTCTGCGTGAACGCCGTCTGCCCCGGCTTCATAGAGACCGACATGTTCGCCGGGGTCTCCGAGGAGGTGCAGGAGCAGATCAGGTCTGGCATCCCGCTCGCGCGCCTCGGACAGCCGGACGAGGTCGCCCGCGCCGTCCGCTACCTCGTCGTGGAGGGCGACTACATTACCGGCCAGACGCTAAACATAAACGGCGGCGTCTACATCTAGCTCCTCTGCTCCGCACCCGATAAGGAGCTTAGAGAGCCAAGAAGCCGCCAGCGGACGTGTCACGACCGCCGCACTCCGGACCACCCGAGCCCTCCAGATGGAGGGCTCTCTTACGTTTTTACGTCCGGTGCCCACGCCGGTGGCCAGATCCTCTCGTCCGGCGCTTATCTACGGCACGTATCTACGATACACATATACGTTTAGTACATATATAATTGGTAAATGTATATAGCTTTGTCGGTTTACCCTCGTCGAGGAGGAGAGTTTTAGATGGGAAAGTTAGACGGGCGCGTTGCGATCATAACCGGTGCTGGCCGCGGTATCGGGAGGGCCGAGGCCGAGAGGCTGGCCGAGGACGGGGCCAAGATAGCGGTTCTGGACCTCTCCGCCGAGGCCTGCGGGGACACGGTCGAGGCCGTGGAGAAGATCGGCTCGGAGGCCATAGCGGTGGCCTGTGACGTGTCGAGCGCGCAGCAGGTCGAGGCGGCTTTCCAGGAGGTGGCCGACCGTTTCGGTCACGTGGATATCCTGGTGAATAACGCCGGTCTACTCCGGGACAACCTCTCGTTCAAGATGAGCGAGGACGACTGGGACAAGGTGCTCGACGTACATCTGAAGGGCAGCTTCCTGTGCTCGCAGGCGGCGCAGAAGTACATGGTGGATCAGGAGCACGGCAAGATCGTGATGACCTCCTCCATCGTCGCGCTCGGCAACAAGGGCCAGGCCAACTACTCCGCCGCGAAGGGCGCGTTGCAGTCGCTGGCGCGGACGCTGGCGCTGGAGCTCGGACGGTTCAACGTAAACGTGAACGCCGTGGCGCCGGGTTGGATCGAGACGGAGATGACCAAGGAGGCCGCCGAGCGGGCCGGCATCAGCATGGAGGACATGAAGGAGCAGTTCTCCAAGGGCATCCCGCTAAAGCGTTTCGGACGCCCCGAGGACATAGCCAACGTCGTGGCCTTCCTGGTCTCCGACGACGCCTCCTACATCAGTGGCGAGACGCTATACGTCGCCGGTGGCCCGTCTAGCTCCGTGGTCTAGGTCCGTAATCTAGGACCGAGACCACCCGATATCCGCATCACCGGAGGGGTGGGGCTCGTCCCGCCCCTCTTTCCGGTCTCCGGGCTAGCCGGTCCTCTCCCGGCGGGAGATGAACCGCAGGCGCTCTCCCGTGGCCGCGTGGTCTCCCGCGTGATCCACCTGGAGGGTCGTGTGCTCGATGCCGTACTCGTTTATCAGCAGTGACTCTAGCTCGCGCCGCCGCCCGTGACAGTCCTCTTCCGCGCCGACCAGCACGTGCGCCGCGAGCGCCGGAAAGCCCGAGGTGACGGTCCAGATGTGCAGGTCGTGGACCTCCGTAACGCCCTCCATGCTCGCCATCCTCTGCCCCACCTCCTCGGCGTCTATGCCGGGTGGCGAGCCTTCGAGCAGGACGCCCACCGAGTCCCTGAGAAGCTTGTAGGAGCTAACGAGGATGAGCGCCCCTATAAAGGCACTGATTATGGGGTCCGCGTAGCTCCAGCCGGTCACGACGATGACCACCGCCGCCACGATAACCCCGATGGATCCCAGCAAGTCCGCCATTACGTGCCTCAGGGCGCCCTGCATGTTCAGGTTCTCCCCGGCGGAGCGGGTGAGGATGATGGTCCCGGCGAGGTTGACCAGCAGCCCCACGACGGCGACGATCATCATCCACCCGCCGAGGACCTCGGGGGGGTCCTGTAGACGCTGGTAGGCCTCGTAGAAGATCCACAAAGATACCGCGACGATGGTGATCCCGTTGAACAGGGCGGCCAGGATCTCGGTCCGCTTGTAACCGAAGCTCCGGTTCGGCGTCGGGGGCTTGGCCGAGAGCCAGAAGGCGAAAAGCGCGAGCCCGAGCGCCACGTTGTCCGAGGCCATGTGCGCCGCGTCCGCCAGTAGCGCCAGCGAGCCGGTTATCAAGCCGCCCACGATCTCGGCGACCATGTACGTCAGGGTGAGGGCGAGCACCACGGCGAGAGCCTTCTTGTTCGCCCCCGCGCCGTGACCGTGCGAGTGTTCCCCGGACGAATGCCCCTGCTCCGCGTGAGAGTGCGACATTACCGCGCCGGTCCCCCGTACTGCCGCAGGGCGATCCAGAGCCCGCCGCCGAGCTCGGCGGCGGCCAGCGCCCGGACCAGACCGGGACGCTCGGCGAACCCCTCCATCATCCTCCGGTAGCCCTCCGGACCGAACTTCCACAGCAGCATGTGCCGCCGGGGCGCGACGAGCCCTACCACCCCTTCTCCTATACCGAGTAACGCAACCAGCTCCGCAAGGTTCCTCATGCCGGTAACTATCCTCTCTCCAGACTCTCGTGAAGGACCAGCTTATATGAACACTTACTCATCTTACATAACATGAGCGTACAATCATGCGATCTGGATGTCAAGCTACGGGTTCACGGGGCCTCGTGTTTAGAGCGGGAGGCTGCCAGACGTCTAGTCGTGGCGGATGTGCTCTACCACCAGGGTAATGAGGTCGAGGACGTGGTCGTCGGCCAGGGAATAGTAGACGGTCTTCCACTCTCTGCGGTACTTGACCAGGTTGGCGTCGCGGAGGCTCCGTAGCTGGTGGGAGACGGCGGACTGGCTCATGTCGAGGCTCTGCTGGAGGTCGCTCACGGAGAGCTCACCCCGGAGCAGGGCGCAGAGTATGCGCATCCGGGTAAGGTCGCCGACGACCTTCAGGAGATCGCTGGCCCTCCGTATCTCGTCGGGCGAGGGTTCGTAAGCGGCTCTAGCCTCTCCAGAGGCAAAGTCCGCCCGCGAACCGGCGGGATCTTCCGGGAGCGCCTGGCACCTGTCTTGCATACGAGGATTGTACAGCCCCGGCACTCGCGGCATCCACGGGGCGCAAGAAAGAGAGCGGGGACGTCACGTCGAGTGTGTCGCAGCCTTTGCGGAACTCCATCTCCGTGGGCGGTCCTACCCCAGAGCAGGCTCCCCAGAGCAGCCTGCCATCGTCCGCTCCGGTGTCAGTCCTGGATACTCACGAGCCACATCGCTATCGCGTTCATCAGTAGCCCGAACGCCCCGACTATCAGGAGCGACTGGGTCAGGGTGACGAGGTGATCGCCGATGGTTATTCCGAGCCCGGCCTGTCCGAACGCCTCACTCGTGACGCCCTGGGCACCGAGCACTATTCTTCGCAGGGGGTCTATGGCGTAGCTTACGGGGTTGAACTGCACCAGCCAGCTCATCCAGGTCGGCAGCCCCTGCAGTGGGAAGAATACGCCAGAGAGGAAGACGAGCGGGAAGATCACGAACTGGCTTACCAGCTGAAATCCCTGGGTGCTGCTCATCCTGGCCGCAAGCGCCACGCCCATCGAAGAAAGCGCGAACGCACCGAGCAGCATCACGGGCAGGATCTGGAGTACCATCGTCACCGTAAGCTGTATACCGACGAGCGGCGCGAGCAGCAGGACCAGAGAGCCCTGGAGACTAGCCACGGTCGCGCCGCCAAGCGTCTTGCCCAGGGCGACCGCCGCCCGGTTTATAGGGGCCACGATCACCTCTTTCAGCACGCCGTACTCGCGGTCCTGGACGAGTGATATTCCGTTGAACACGGCTCCTATGAGCACGTTGAACCCGATAATGCCGGGAAAGATGAACTGCTTGAAGTCTATGGACGGTCCGCCGCCGCTTCCGCCTATTAGCGAGCCCATAGCTCCAGATAGGCCGCTGCCGAAAACGAACAGAAAGATCAGGGGAAAGCTCAGAGAGCCGACGATTCGGAGCTTGTCGCGCCACCACCGGATCATCTCCCGCTTCCAGATGGCGTACACGGCTTCTAGGGACTGCATAATTTAACCTCTCTACCTACGCGCGCCGCTGCCGGATGTTCTCGTTCCGGAGGATTGCCCGCCAGAGGGCTCCCCCGCCTCCTCCGGGCCGGCTCCCGGGTCTCTGAGGCTCCGGCCCGTGAGGTTCAGGAACACGTCGTCGAGGGTCGGCCGCCGGACGCTGACGGCCTCGACTGTGGCGGGGAGCTCGCCGAGTAACCGGGGCACGAAGCGCGTGCCGTTCTCGACCTCGAAGTACAGCTCCATATACCCATCCTCCCCGCCCCGGACGGTCACCCCTTTATCTTCGGCGAAGCTCCTGAGCTGGGTGGCGGCGCTCTCATCCACGGGCGTCACACTGACGACGTCTGAGCCAACCCTCCCCTTGAGATCCTCGGGCGCACCTTCCTCGACGACCTTGCCGCCGTCCATAATGGCGATGCGATCACAGTACTCGGCTTCGTCCATGTAGTGTGTGGTCATGAACACCGTAACGTCGCTCTCCTCGCGCAGTTTCAGAAGGTGCTCCCAGATGCTGTTCCGGGTCTGGGGGTCGAGGCCCTGCGTCGGCTCGTCCAAAAACAGCACGCGCGGGGTGTGCAAGAGGCCGCGGGCTATCTCCAACCGGCGCTTCATGCCGCCGGAGAACTCCTCTATCTTCTGATCGGCCCTGTCTTCGAGGTCAACGGTCTGCAAGACTTCGGCGGCCCGCTTTTTACGCTCGCGGCGCGGGACGCCGTAGAGCACGGCGTGGAAGTCCAGGTTCTCGCGGGCCGTGAGCTTCTCGTCTATGCTCTGCTCCTGGAAGACCATCCCTATGGCCCGCCGGACGGCGGCCTGCTCCTCTACTATGTCGTGTCCGTCTATCGTGGCGGTCCCCGAGGTCGGCTTTAGAAGGGTGGTTAGCATGGAGATCGTGGTCGTCTTACCGGCCCCGTTCGGCCCGAGAAAACCGTAGATCTCACCCCGCCCGACGTCCAGATCCACGTTATCCACCGCCGTGAACTCCCCGTAACACCGGACGAGCCCCCTGACCTCTATGACGTTGTCGTTCTTCGTCGTGCCCCTCTTCGTGCTCCTCTGCGGCATGCCGCCCCTCTTCCCTGGATCCAAGCTAAGAGATGTGTATAGAGGACGTACATCCACGCCCCCGCACTGGACCGGCCGGTCTGCGCCGGTTCTACCGACTGCCGAGCCTGTGTAACCCACGAAGCTCCCTCCGGAGCCCGCCCATAGTTTGTACTGTACAAACTATAAGTTTCAAGTTGACAACATATAGTTGGTGCGATACAAACTATATGCCCGGCAGTCATCCCCCCCTCCAGACGCCGGCGGATCAACCGGTGGGGCTCCCCGGGGAGCCCCACCGGCGCTTTAGTCTGGTCCGGGAGCCCGGAGAGAAGTTCTGGAGGAAAATTCGGTATGACACCATGGGAGACTATGAGAGACGGAAGAGCAGGACCGGGTCTTTCATGCCCCACTTGAGGCGGGACGGGAAGTTTATATCGGGGAGGCGGAGAGCAGAGATGGAAGACAGACAGCGGTTGGTGGATGAGATCCTCGCGATGGACGAGAAGCTACAGAGGATATATCTGGCCGACGACTCCAACCCTTTGCTGGCTCTGGATCTCACCATCCAGCAGCTCAAGGCGCTTCTCATACTGTCGTTTAGCGGCAGCGCTTCGGGCCAGGAGCTCTCCGAGGGGCTCGGCATACACCTCGCCACGGCGACCGGGCTGGTCGACCGGCTGGTGGCCCAGGGCATGGCCTACCGGGCGGAGGACTCGGAGGATCGGCGTGTAAGACGCGCCTACCCGACCACGGAAGGCACGGCGACGGTAGAGCGTATCTATAGCGCGGGCATGGAGCAGAAGCGCAAGGTTTTAAGCGAGCTAAGCCTGGAGGGCCTGGAGAAGCTGCGGGACGCGACCGAGGAGCTCGGGACGGTGGCCGCGGAACAGGTATCGGCCCGGTCGAGCTAGCAGGAGCCTGAAAGAAGCCTGCATCCATACACGGCCTGTAACGCGCAAGAGTAGTGCGGTAGTGAGAGCGGCAGTTCGAGGAGGAGCAAGGTGGAGTACAGAACGCTCGGCAGGACCGGCGTAAAGGTTAGCCCACTGTGTCTGGGCACGATGATGTTCGGAGCCTGGGGCAACCCGGATCACGAGGACTCGGTGAGAATCATCCACCGGGCGCTGGACGTGGGAGTGAACTTCGTGGACACGGCGGACGTGTACTCTGATGGTGAGTCCGAGGAGATCGTCGGCAAAGCTCTAAAGGACGGCAGGCGCGACGACGTGGTGCTCGCGACCAAGGCCCACGGCCAGATGGGCGAGGACGCCAACACCCGCGGGAACTCCCGCCGGTGGATCGTGCGGGAGGTAGAGAACAGCCTGCGCCGCCTGGGAACGGACTACATAGACCTGTACCAGATCCATCGCCCCGATCCCGACACGGACATCGAGGAGACTCTTTCGGCGCTCACGGACCTGGTGCGCGACGGCAAGATCCTGTACGCCGGAAGCTCCACGTTCCCCGCCCACGAGATGGTGGAGGCGCAGTGGGTGTCGGAGAGCCGGGGCCTCACGCGGTTCGTCACCGAGCAGCCGCCCTACTCCATACTCACCCGCGGTATAGAGTCCAGCGTGCTGCCGGTCGCCCGCAAGTACGGTATGGGCGTGATCCCGTGGAGCCCGCTCGCCGGCGGCATGCTCAGCGGCAAGTACCGCAAGGGACAGAGCCCGGAGCCCTCCCACCGCGACCAGATGATGGCCCGGATGGGCAGGTCCACCGAAGGCCCCGAGCAGGAGGCGAAGCGTATAGCGGCAGAGGAGCTCGGAGAGGTGGCGGAGGAGCACGGTCTGAGCACCATAGAGCTTGCCCTGGCGTTCGTTATAAAGCATCCCGCCGTCACCTCAGCCATCATCGGCCCCCGGACGATGGAGCAGCTGGAGTCTCAGCTTTCGGCCTCGGAAGTTTCGCTATCGGAAGAGCTTCTGGACCGGGTGGACGAGATCGTGCCGCCGGGGAGAAACCTGGACCCAGCGGACGCCGGATGGACCCCGGCTAGCCTCGACGCCGAGAACCGGCGCCGCGAGCCCGCCCGCCAGTCCTCCTGAAAGAGCGATCTACGTCCGGGAGGCCCGAGTCTCGCGGTCAACTCTCGGGGTTGGAGCCGGGCGTGCGCGAGCCTATTATGGCCGCCGTCGGCTCTAGAACCGGCTCCACCCTCGAGAATCCGCAAAAGTGAGCGTAAATCGTGGACCATTTCCTCGAACAACCCCGGCTTGATCCATCACCGGGTTTGCTGGTGGGCCTCCCCCGCGGCACCAAGTCTTGAGGCGTGTATCTCCCCAGGTAGCCTGCGCGAGCCACCCGCCTTGGTCAGTCGAGTATCTCGCGTAGGTCATGATCGCACCGAGGAGCGTCTTCCAGGACAAGCGTCTTATACGAGGCGGCAAACGCACCTCCTTCGTCTGAGACGTCGCTTGAGTGCGACTCTCGGATAGTCACGGCCGGACGCTAACGCTCATAATAGCCTCTAGAACCTCTCACCGGGACTATTCAGAGGCTCGGGCGCGGAGAGAGGCTTTCAGGATCTTCCCGGTGGTGTTACGCGGCAACGCCTCTACCTCTTCCAGCTTGCGCGGCATCTTGTAGTCGGCGAGCTTGTCCTCGGCGAAGGAGCGCAGCTCTTCGAGCGTCGGAGCTTGCCGAGAAGCGGCCAGCACCACTATCGCCGCCACGGTCTCCCCCCACTCCTCGTGCGGGACGCCGACGACCGCCACCTCGGAGATGCCGGGATGTTCCACGAGCGCCCGCTCCACCTCCGTGGGATAGACGTTTACGCCCCCGGAGATTATGACGTCCTTCTTGCGGTCGGCGATCCAGAGGTAGCCGTCGCCGTCCCGGCGGGCCAGGTCGCCGGTGCGGAGCCAGCCCTCATCATCGAGCACCTCTTGTGTGGCCTCTGGCTTGCCGCGGTAGCCCCGCATCATGGACTCCGAGCGCAGCCAGATCTCCCCCATCTCGCCTTCGGCCACCTCGTCGCCTTCGTCCGTCACCAGACGAGCCTCGCAGGTCAGGGTGGACCGCCAGCCGATGCTCCCGGCTTTGTCGGCGTGGTCCTCGTGATCCAGCAGCGTCCCGTTCGGCCCCGCCTCGGTGGGGCCGTAGACCGCCATCCACCGGGCGCTATTTTGTTGGGAGCCACCATAGCCCCGCATGACGGCCTCCACCTGCTCCTTCGACATCGGCGAGCCTCCGTACATCCAGCATCGCATGCCGGAGAGGTCGCGGGAGGCAGAGCCCGCCTTGAGACCGAGCATGTAGGCCACCGGGGCCGCGAAGGTGTGGGTCGTCTCGTGGCGAGCGGCCTCCTCCGGGAGCATCCCGGGCCTCCGAACGGGATCGAAGGTGCCGACCACCTGGGCGGCCCCGGCGTAGAAGCTGCCATAGGCCATCAGGTGTAGCGGCGCGGAGTGCGTGAGGGGCATTAGCTGCAGGACCCTGTCGAGGGGGCGGATGCGGGCTTCCGAGACTATAACTCGCGCCGCCGCGAGCGCCGCCCGGTGGGAGATCTCGACCCCTTTTGGCCTGCCGGTGGTCCCGGAGGTGTACATGATCGCCGAGATCGCATCCTCCGAGAGTTCACCGGGGCCGGGAACCGCTCCTCTTCGCCCCGCACCCTCCGCACCGGTCAGCTCCCCGACGCTCATCCGGAAGCCGCTCCAGTCGTCCGGCAAGGCGTCTTCGAGGCTCTCATCGTACACCACGCCCCGGGCCCCGGAGTCTTTGAGTATGTACTCGATCTCCTCCTGGGCGAGCCTGATGTTGATGGGTACGATGGCGCTCCCGGCTCTCTGAATGCCGAGCGCCGCGAGCAGATAGACACCGGAGTTGGGGACAAGGAGGGCTACGGGCTCCCCGGCGTCCTCATCTCCCGCAAGCATCCCGGCAGCGGCCTCTACAGACTCCGCGGCCCGCGCATAGCTCGTTGCGGCTCCGTCGTGGGACTCGATCCAGGCCGCCGACTCCGGCTGGCGGCGGGCGGTACGGGCGAACACTTCCTCAACGCGCATTAATTATCTCCTCTCTACGGGCTTTACAGCCGACTCCGGGGACCACACGTTGCCCCGGTACCCCGAACACGCCGTTGAACGTGCCGTGTAACAGCGCCTTGTCGTGACCTGCGGGCTCTCCCGGAAGCGTACGATCTCAGTCTGATCTCATGCGTTTCACGTTTTGCTGGTCTGTAGTGGCTCGTGCGGTTCTCCGCTTTGTCTCTCGCCCTTTTCATCTACTTCGCGTCCGGAGGGCTCCGGGCGTGCGCGATCCACTATGGTCTTTAGGTCCAGGCCTTTCGGGAGGGTGCCGAAGGCGTGTCCCCAGTCACCGCCGAACCGGGAGGCGCAGAAGGCGTCGGCGGTCGCCGGGCCGCCGCGCCGGACGAGCAGGGAGCCTTGCAGGGCGAGCGCCATACGCTCGACTACCATGCGGGCCCGGCTCTCCAGGTCCTCCGGGTCAGAAAGCTCCTTCTTCAGAGCGCGGACCGCCTGATCGAGCCTACGGTCGGCCCCGGCGGCCTCGTCGAGCTCCGCCAGGAAGGTGTCCACGCCCTCGGGCTCCCGGCTCATGGCCCGCAGCACGTCGAGCGCGGCGACGTTGCCGGAGCCCTCCCACACGCTCTGGATGGGCGCTTCCCGGTACAGGCGGGGCATGCCGGACTCCTCCACGTAGCCGTTGCCGCCCAGGCACTCCAGGGCTTCGGCGGCGTGCATGGGCCACCGCTTGGTCACCCAGTACTTCGACACCGCTCCGGCGAGCCGCTTGAACGCCTCCTCGCTCTCGTCTCCGGCGAGCGAGCGGTCTACCGCCCCGGCGAGCCGCATCGAGAGCATCATCGCCGCCTCTGACTCGACGGCCAGGTCGGCGAGCACGTTCGTCATCAGGGGCTGCTCGATGAGGAGCTTGCCAAACGCCTGACGGTGGGCGGCGTGGTGCACGGCCTGATGGACGCCCCACCTCATGCCGCCGGAGGCCCCGATTACGCAGTCCAGGCGTGTCATGTTGACCATCTCGACTATGGTCCTGACGCCCCGGCCCTCCTCGCCGACGCGCCAGGCGATGGCCTCATCGTACTCGACCTCGGAGGAGGCGTTTGAGCGGTTACCGAGCTTGTCCTTGAGCCTCTGCAGGTGCATCCGGTTGCGCTCGCCGCCGGGCAGCACGCGCGGCAGCATAAAGCAGGTCAAGCCTCCGGGGGCCTGCGCCAGCACGAGGAAGAGGTCGCTCATCGGCGCGGAGCAGAACCACTTGTGTCCCGTGAGCCGGTACGTCGCCTCGCCGGTGTCGTCCGGCACGGCGCGGGTGGTGTTGGCGCGCACGTCGGATCCACCCTGCTTCTCGGTCATGGCCATGCCTGCGATCAGGCCGCGCTTGGCCTCGGGCGGGCGGAGCCCGAAGTCGTACTCACCGGAGGCGAGCAGGGGCTCGAAACGCTCCGCGAGCTCCGGCTGCCGGCGCAGGACCGGCACGGCGGCGTAGGTCATCGTTACGGGGCAGCAGCTCCCTTGCTCTGGCTGCGTGGCCCACACGACGTACTTGGCCGCCCGCGCCACGTGGGCGCCCGATCCAGTCTCGGTCCAGGGCTTGCCGTGCAGCCCGTGCCGGACCGCGGTGTCCATGAGCTCGTGCCAGGCGGGGTGGAACTCGACCTCGTCTACGCGATGGCCGTAGCGGTCGTGGGTGCGGAGCTTTGGCGGGTACTCGCTCGCGAGCCACGTCTGCTCCTGCACCTCCGCCGAGCCCACGATCTTGCCGATCTCGCGTACCTCGGGTTCGGCCTCCGCGCCTCCTTCTCCGCGCAGACTCTCGATAAGCGCCGGGTCCGCGGCGGCATCGTAGTCCACCAGCGGCGGGGCCTGATTGGTTACCTCGTGTGTCGTGCGCACTACTGCCTCCTCTCGTCACGCAGGACGCCGGGAGTCCCGGATACGGCCGGCGGCTCGTCTCTCTTCTCCCGGAGAAGCTCGATGAAGCGTCTCTCGAAGCCCCGGAGATCGGCTAGGGTGGCCTCCACGTCTTCTCTCTGACGCTCGAGGGCGGCAATCTTGTCGCGGCCCACCTCTATGCAGTGCTCTAGCTGCCGGGCCTCTCCATCGTCTAGCTCGTAGAGACTCAGCATCTCCCGGACCTCCTCGAGATCAAACCCCAGACGCTTTCCCCGCAGGATGAGCCGCAACCGGACCCGGTCCCGCTCGTCGTAGACCCGGGTCCTGGCGTTCCTGTCCGGGGAGATCAAACCCCGCTCCTCGTAGAACCGGATGGTCCGCGCCGTAACGTCAAACTCCTCTACCAGCTCCCCGATCATGTAACCCAAATCTCTCCTCCTCGTTAAACAAGGACATTAAATTACGTTTACGTTAACGTCAAGTAAGCTGGAAGAGCCTCAAGCCTGATAAGCATTACGAGCGTCACCGAGGGTAAACGACTCCGTCGGCTCGGCGAGGTGAGTTGGGGACTGCGCGGAACCACTCGCGGGCCAGGCCTGAATCAACGCCAGGAAACCTGCGTATGCGTGTATACATGCTTCAGTTTGTCTTCGGTGCCGGTGGCCTGTTTCGAGCTCACTGCCTCGCGTAGACTCGCACAGGCTAGGAGCCGGGCCGCAGCTCCTCCCGGAGGAGTTTTATGTGCTCGGGGCCTATGCCGCAGCAGCCGCCTATGGCGGTGGCCCCAAGGTCGCGCCAGCGGCAGGCTTCGGCGACAAAGTCTTCTGGTGAGATCACGCCCTCGAACTGCCAGTGGGGCATGATGAACCTGCCCGAGTGCGGGTACGCCCCGAGTGGTCCGTGCCAGTGGGTCCCTATCTCCTCCAGCGCCTCCGGCGCGTCCTCGGTCAGGGTGTGCATGACGGAGACGAGCGAAGGCCCGAGCGGAGCCAGCTCCGCCACGCCCTCGGCGAGGGTCTGGCCGCCCTCCCAGAGCACGAGCCAGCCGTTCTCGTCGCGGGTGGCGCTGAAGCCGAGCCACACGGGCAGGCCGGTCTCCAGCGCGGCGGAGAGCGCCAGGCGCGTCTTTTCTACGTCCCGGACCATCTCGAAGGCGATTAGGTCCGCCCCGGCCCCGGCCAGTATCCGGGCCTGATCCCGGTAGTTCTCCAGCGCCCGCTCCGGGGACGGGTTGTAGGCCGGGTCCAGGCGCGGCGGGAAGGTGGAGATGGAGCCCGCCACGTACACCGGATACTCCGAGTTCCCGGCGGCGCGCTCACGGGCCTCCCTCGCGAGCCCGACGCCCCGGGCATTTAGCTCCTCGAAGCGGTCCCCGAGCCCGGCCTCCTCGAGTATGTGGCGGGAGGTGGTGAAGGTGTTGGCTATGATCACCTCCGCCCCGGCCCGGATGTAGCTCTCGTGTACCTCCCGCACGACCTCCGGGTGGCTGTCCAGGGCGGCGGCGCACCACGAGGCGTCGTCCATCGGCACGCCGCGCTTCTCGATCTCGGTGCCCGTCCCGCCGTCTATTATTAGCGGGGAGCTTTCCCGTAGCCTGTGGTCCAGATCGCTCAAGACGCCTTCTCCGGTCTCATCGTCCACGATGCTCTAGTTCGCCGTTGATTTCTGGCGCAGCCCCACAGGCTAGGCTCGGTCGAGGAAGTTCTGCAGCAGAGAGCCAACCTTTCCCGGGGCCTCTATCTGGGGGCTGTGGGTGACGCCGGACAGCAGGACGTGCTCTCCAGCGGGAAAGCGGCGCGCCGTGGCCTCGGCCGATGAAGGTGGCACGAGAGTGTCGCGGTCGCCGGAGACGACGAGCACTGGGCCGTGGTAGCGCGATGCCTCACCGTTTACGCTCTCCTCGGAGAGCATGCGGGCGTTGCCGGCGAAGCCCTTGGGGTGCATCTTTCCAGCCTCCTCGACCAGCTCCTCGATGTACTCCGGGATCCGGCTACGCATCATCCGTTTGAGGGCGCGGCGCAGGGCGCGCCGGTCGTGGCGCAGGGCCTTGAGCAGTGGGTACATGTAGTCCGGCGTCTGGAGGCCGCCCGGCGGGGCGGGGCTCAGGAGCATCATGCCGGGGAAACGATCCGGATCGGAGAGCGCGAGCTGCATGGCCACCGCGCCTCCCATGGAATGCCCGACCAGCACGGCCTCGTCCACGTCGAGAGAGTCCAGAAAGCCGTGGAGGGCGTCCACGTAGAGCTTCATGGAGGGTACGAAGTGGCGTCCGGCCAGGCTGTCGCCGAAGCCGGGGAGATCGGGAGCCAGGAGCCGCGAGCCCTCGGGCGGCTCCTCGTAGAGCTCGCGCCACCAGTTCTTGCCGGAGAAGTTACCGTGTATCATGAGCACGTTCTTCTCCGCGAGCGATCCAGAGGCTCCACCGTGGGCCTCCAGATAGCTAAGATGCGGGGTTCCGGGCCTTACCCAGGGCTCGCTCCGCTGGGCCAATTTAGGGGTTCAGCACGATCTTGCCGGTGGTCCTGCGGCCTTCGAGATCGGAGTGAGCCTGCTCAGCGTCCTGTAGCTTGTAGCTGGCCCCGAGGGTAAGCCTGACCTCGCCCGAGGAGATCCAGCCCAGCATCTCCTGCAGGCTCGGCACGAAGAGGTCGGGACGGCTCATCACCTGCGGCAAGAAAAACCCTATGATGGAGTGATTCTTGCGCAGGAGCTCCATCGGGGAGATCTCCCCGCGCTCGCCGCTCGCCGCCCCGAAGACGACCATCCGGCCCCAGGCGTTCATGCAGCGCAGGTTCTTCTCTATAAAGTCGCCGCCGACCATCTCCAGGATCACGTCCGCGCCCGCACCGTCCGTCGCCTCCCGGACCTTCTCGGGCCAGTCCTCCTCGGTGTAGTCGATCAGGACGTCCGCGCCGAGATCCTTCGCGAGGTCCAGCTTCTTCTGGGAGCTGGCCGTGGCGATGACCGGGCTCGCGCCCATGATCTTGGCCATCTGCACCGCGAGCGTCCCGACCCCTCCGGCGGCGGCGTGTACCAGCACCGACTCGCCCTCCTTTAGCTGCCCGGAGGTCTTGAGGACGTGGTAGGCGGTCAGGCCCTGTAGCGGGATGGCGGCGGCCGTGTCGAAGTCCAGCTCGTCGGGGATCGGGATCAGGGCCTGCGACGAGGCCAGCGCGTACTCCGCATAAGCCCCCTCGCCGACCAGCGAGACCACCCGGTCGCCGACCGACACTCCCTCCACACCCTCGCCAAGCTCGGTGACGACGCCCGCGATCTCTGCGCCAGGCACGAACGGTAGCTCCTGACGGATCACGTACTGGTTGCGCCGGCGCATGGTGTCGGCGTAGTTGACGCCGACGGAGCGCACCTCCACCAGCACCTCGCCCATCGAGGGCTCGGGACGCTCGGCGTCCTCGTATCTCAGTACCTCGGGCTCGCCGAACTCCTCTACCCGGACAGCCTTCATCTGTGCCACGTTCCTCCCCTGCTATTACTGCCGTTGCCTCTGTTAGCTGCGCTTAATTACGCTACCGCAGATATTTTACCCGCATCGGAGAGCCGGCAATCAGCCCCCTTCGCGCCCCGCCGAACCGCGTTAGGTAGCCTTCTCCCAGGGCTATCTGAACGCCTGTATACCGGTGATGGCCTGGCCGAGCACGAGGGTGTGTACCTCGCTCGTTCCCTCGTAGGTCAGGACGCTTTCCAGGTTCGCCATGTGGCGCATCACGGGGTACTCTCCGGTGACGCCGTTGCCCCCGAGTATGGTCCGGGCCTCGCGGGCTACGTCCAAAGCCTCACGCACGTTGTTCAGCTTGCCGAAGGAGATCTGCTGCGGCGTCGCGCGTCCGGCCTCTTTCTCGCGGCCGATGTGCAGCGCGAGCAGAAGGCCCTTCTCTATCTCCAGCTTCATCTCCACGAGCTTCTGCTGGGTTAGCTGGAAACCGGCGACGGGCTTTCCGAACTGCTCCCGCTGCGTGGAGTAATTCAGCGCCGTCTCGTAGCAGTCGCGGGCCGCGCCCAGAACCCCCCAAACTATCCCGTAGCGGGCCTCGTTCAGGCACGCGAACGGTCCCTTGAGACCCTCCACGCCGGGCAGCAGCGCCTCCTCGCCGACCTCGACGCCGTTCAGCTCTATGTCGCACTGGATTGAGGCGCGCATGGAGTGCTTCTGGCGGATCTCGGTGGCCTCGAAGCCCGGCGAGTTGGTCGGCACGAGGAAGCCGCGCACCTTGCCGCTCTCTTCGTCCCGGGCCCAGACCACTACCACGTCGGCGACAGTCGCGAGCCCGATCCAACGCTTCGCCCCGTCTATAATCCAACCGCCATCCGCTGAACGCCGCGCGGTGGTGGTCATGGAGCCGGGGTCACTCCCGGCGCCGGGCTCGGTTAGCCCGAAGCTACCGAGCTTCTCTCCACGGGCCATCGGCGGCAGCCACTCCTGTTTCTGCTCCTCGGTGCCGAACTTGTGGATCGCGCTCATAGCCAACGAGCCCTGGACGCTCACCAGGGTTCTGACCCCAGAATCCCCGGCCTCTAGCTCCATGCACGCCAGCCCGTAGGCCACCGCCCCCTTACCGGCGCAGCCGTAGCCTTCGAGGTGCATCCCGAAAAGCCCGAGCTCCGCCAGCTCGGGGATGAGCTCCCTACTGAAGCTGGCCGACTCGAAAGAGTCCTCTATGGAGGGCTTCAGGCTCTCCCGGACGAAGCTCCGCACGCGGCTCCTCACGTCCTTCTCGTCCCCGGTGAGCTGGGACTCGATACCGAGGATGTAGTCGTCTTGGGCGCCTTGGACGGTAACGTCTTCTTCGGTGCGCCCGGCGGCCGTCTGGGATGTGGTTGATGCTGTCATCTCTGCCTCCGTCTCCCTGTTTCGGTCTGCTAATTGTCCCACAATTCGTAACCCCAGGGAGAAAACGCGCACACAACGGGCGGCCGGGGCATAGTCGCAGGCCCGGCCGAACATGAAGGACCATTCGAGAGGTCACTCCGGGAGGGAGGTCCTTTGCCACCGGGTGTCGGCGCTTCGGGTTCACCAGACATGCGGCCCGCCTGCCAGCGCGTTACCGTCGGACTTGAAGGACCCGAGAGCCTGGCCCGGATACCTTCCTGGATACTACGGACGAGCCGGTCACGGTGCTTTCAGTGGACGGAGTAGACGTCCCCGAGCTAGGCTACTCCGCACCACTCCAGATCCAGGGCCAGCTCCCGGCCCCGCTCTATGGCCTCGGGGGTAGCCCTGATGAGGCGGCGCTCGTACCCGCCGCCCATGCGCGTCGTGAGCAGCACCCAGGTTCCGGCGTCCAGACCACCCCGCGACATCAGGACGGGGAGCGGTAGAGGTGGCGCGAGGTCCGCCGCCGCGCCGGCGTCCCCGTGGCGCGCGCCGCAGAGCGGTCCGTAGAGCTTTGCCGTCCCGCGGGTCTCATCCACGTACACCACGTCCGCCCGTGTACCACTGGTTACGACAGGGCCCCGCCCGACGAGCGAGAGGTCGTCGACCAGCACGAGCTCGGCCTCGTCAGCGTCCAGCTCCCCGTCCACGGTAATGTCCAGGACTTCCGCGTCGAGCCCGGACAAGATCGCCCCCAGGTACCGCCCTATAAACTCTCCGCTATACCTCTTGGGATATGACCTCTCCACCGCTCCTCCGTTGCGCAGAACGAAACTTTTTCTCTCTACGCGATTCATACCACCGTGCTCGATGCGATTCAAGAGGAGATCGTGCCGCACTCACCTTGCCCTGCGAGGGAGTAAGCGGGAAGCGCGAGCCGAGCGCCGCAAAGCGGGCCCGGTAGAGGACTTCGGAGAGCTTCAGAGGACTACAACGAATCTGGAGCGACTACCCGCGACTACTTTTGGTTACTCGTTTACCCGGGGTTATCCCCGATTATCGGCCGGTGGTGGCGCCGCGATGATAGCCGAAGCGTCGGGAGATGTCCGAGCCCGCTCCGGCGGTCAGCCGGCCGTAGTCGGGGATGGATTCGAGCGGCAGCCGGAACGCCGGGCCGGAGAGGCTTACGGCGCCGACGACGTTGCCGTCGGAGGCGTGGATGGGGGCTCCCACGGCGTTCAGGCCGACCTCGAGCTCCTCAACGGTGTAGCCGTAGCCGCTTTCCCGGATCTCCTGGAACTGCTCGCGCAGGTGGTCCGGCTCCACGATGGTGTTATCCGTCTTCGCCTCCAGCTGCTTTCTGAGCAGCCCGTTCACGCGCCGGGAAGGCATGTGGGCCATGAGGACCTTGCCCGAGGCCGTGCAGTGCAACGGCGTGTGAGATCCCGACCAGTCCGCCCCCAGGACCGACGAGGAGGAGATGCTCTGGTGGATGATCACCGCCTCGTTGCCCTCTAGTACCTCCAGCGTCACCGTCTCCTCGGTCTCGTCAGAGAGGCTCTGGCAGATGCCCCGAGAGTGGCGCACGATGTCGAGGTCGGCGGTCACCGATCCCGCCATCGCCGCCAGCCCGAAGCCGAGCCGGTACCTCTCGGTGTCGGGGTCCTGCTCTACTATGCCCCGGTACTCCAGGGTCGCCAGGAGCCGGTAGACGGTTGACTTGTGTATATCTAGCTCGTTCGCGATCTCCGTTAGACTAGATAGACCTTGCCTGGAGAGAAACTCCATGACCGATACGGCACGGTCTACAGACTGCACGGGGGCGCTCTTTCGATTAGCAGGCATATGTATGGAGTTTACATTCTTTACCCCGGAAGTACCGCCCGTATTGCCGTTTTTCGGCCTCTCTACCAAAAGGTCTCGACCTCCTCCGAGCGCCGGAAACCACGCCCCAAAGGCCGTGTGCGGGCGGATTTACCGTTTGTCTCCGCCCTTGCATCCGGCGTGTGACGCTGTGTGAAAAGCCTCTCAAGCCCGAAGAATCTGGTGTCGTGACGGGTGGTCCCCGTCTCGGCGAGGTCGGCCATCACCTCCCCGACCACGCTGGCGAACTTGAACCCGTGCCCCGAACACGGCGATGCCAGGGCTACCTGCGGATACTCGGGATGCATGTCCAGGATAAAATGCTTGTCCGGCGTGTTGGTGAACATGCAGGCTTGCAGATCCATCGTGGGCCCACAGCCGTCCGGGAAGTATCGGGCGGCGAAGCCCCGCAGGAGCTCCTCGTCCTGGTCGTGGACCCGCCAGTCCACCTCGTCGGCGCGGCCCTGCTCCTGGAGGTGGTGGTACTTGCCGAACTTGAAGCCCGGCACACCGTACACCGGGAACCCATAGAAGCGGCCTTCCTCGGCCAGCAGGTTGAATACCGGGAAGTTGTCGGGGCGGAAGCTCTCGGGGAGGGTGGGCTGCAGCCAGGCCAGGACCTGACGCTCCGGCGTGGCGAGGCCGTCCAGCACGCCGAGCATATCCTGCATCCAGGCCCCGGTGGTAAAGACTATTCTTTCGGCCTCGTAGGAGCCGTGGCGGGTGTGGACGCGCACCCCGCCTTCCAGGGGCTCCCAGTCGAGGACGGGCTCGTGGCCGTGGATCTCGGCGCCTTCCGCCTGCGCCGCCCGCACGTAGGAGACTATGCACCGCTCGGGCTCCAGAAAGCCGCCGTCGGGCTGGAAGAGGGCGAGGTGATCCTTCGGCAGATGGTAGCCGGGGTGGCGGCGTCTAAGCTCCGCGCCGGTCAGGACCTCGTGGGGCAGGTCGTGCAGTCTACAGGAGTCCCAGGAGCCCTTGAAGACCCAGGACTCCTCGGGGCCGGCGTCGATGGAGCCGGTAGTGTGCAGGAGACGCTCCCCGACCGTATCTTCGAGCTCGCGCCACAGCTCGTGGGCGCGCAGGATCAGGGGCACGTAAGACGGGTCTTCGTAGTAGGCGAGCCGGATAATCCGGGTGTGACCGTGCGAGGAGCCCATATTGTGCGGGATGCCGTACCGCTCCAGGCCGAGCACCCTTTTTCCACGCCGGGCCAGTTGGTAGGCGGTTGCGCTGCCCATCGCGCCGACTCCGGCCACGATCACGTCGTAGCGCCCGCTGCGGTTCGTGTGGCCCACTGGTCTCATGGGAGCCCTACCTGCTCCCGCCCGTGGGGCTGCCGTTGTGCGGGCTTCCGTTGGAGGGCGCCGGAGCGCCGAGGGTAGACGGGGCTCCGGGGCCGGGAGCCGGCGAGAGCCGCGCCTGCCGCTCGTCGTCGGCGGGCTTAGCCCGGACGCGGGACCACTCGGGGTCGAAGAACGGGGTCGGGGCCACGCGGGCGAGCACGGGATGCCCGCCGACCTCGACGAGCAGGTTGCGGCCCGGCCAGCAGTGAGCCGTGTCCACGTAGGCCAGGGCGAGCGTCTCGCCGACGGTGTGGCCGCGGGCGCTGGACGTAATACGCCCGACCCGGCTCTCGCCCGGCATCAGGTCGTCCTCGTACTGCCCGGCCTCCGCGCCGTTCTCGACCAGCTCGCGGAAGGTCGCGACGTCGCTTATGGAGTGGACCGCGTCGCCCGGTGCGGCCGGGGCCTCGCTCTGCAGGATCAGGCCGACCCACCGCTCGTCCAGGCCTTGCTCCTGCATCCGGAGGAGTGCCTCCCGCCCGACGAAATCCCGCTTGCGGAAGGAGATCCAACGTTCGAGACCGACGTGGAACGGGGTCTGGCTCTCGCCTATGTCCGGCCCGTACAGCGGCAACGCCTTCTCGATACGCAGGCTCTGCATGGCTTCGAGGCCGTATGGTCTGAGGCCGAACTCCTTGCCGGTTTGCAGGATGTGCTCCCACAGGTAACCGGCCTCCTCTGCGGGGACGTACAGCTCGTAGCCGAGCTCGCCGGTGTAGCCGGAGCGGGAGACGATGACCTCCACGCCGCCGATGCGGCCGGTGGCGAAGCGGAAGAAGCGCAGGGAGTCGAGGTCTACGTCCTCTACGACGGACTTGAGGTACAGCCGCGAGCGGGGACCCTGGATCACTGGCAGCGCCAGGGCGGCGGTCACGTCGGTGACGTAGGCGCTAGATCCACGGGCGTGATCTGAGATCCAACGCACGGACTTCTTGCGTGGCCCAGAGCTCGCAACGACCATGAAGTGCTCGTCGTCGAACTTGTACACGGTCACGTCGTCCACGACACCGCCGGCCTCGTTGCACATGGTGGAGTAGCGGAGCTGTCCGGGCTGGAGGTCCAGCACCTCGTTCACCAGCAACCGGTTCAGGAGCCGCTCGGCTCCGGGTCCTTTCACGTCGATCTCACCCATCGTCGAGAGGTCCTGCATCCCGACGTTGGTGCGCACGTTTCGGTGCTCCTCGACGGGCGAGGCGTAGGAGGTCGGGAACATGAACTCCCCGCCGCCCTTTATGAGGTCGCGCGCGGAGCGCAGGTGGTAATCGTAGAAGGGTGTCCTTCTCTCGGTCATCGTGGCCTCCTTTCCCGGGCCACCGCTCTTCCGGGCCTTGCCGGTGGCGGCCTCGTGTTGGGCGTCCGCACTTCTTTCCCCCGTTCTATTCCCCGCCGGAGAGACGCCGCGCCAGGGCGGCGGTCTCTTGATAGAGGCCGGTGGCGCGGTCACGGCGGTCTCTGGCGTCTGCGGCTCCGTTGCCGTGGATCTCCTCCACGTTCAGCCTCACGAGCTCCGCGGCGGATCTGGCCGCGGCCTCGGACAGATACAGGGCTGTGAGGGCGTCGCCCCGCAGGTTGGGGTTGCCCTCCTCGGCGAGCCGGGCGGCGATCTCTGCCGTCTCCCGGGCGAGCTCCGCGACCCGGAGCGGCACGTCGGCGGCCTCTCCGAAAGCCAGATCCAGAGCCTCCCGGCGTCCGGGCTCTCCGGCCGGGAGACGCAGCGCCGCCAGCACCCGCCCGTAGGCCTCGCCGTCGGCGCGGGCCAGGGGCAAGGCCTGCCCGCGCAGGCCCTCGGCGCGCCCGGCTAGCTCTCCGGCGTCCTCCACATGCTTCTCCGAGAGCCGGGCGGACATACAGACCAGCCCGGCGGCGAGCGAGGCCGTTACGGCAGCGGCCCCGCCACCGCCCGGCGCGGGGCTGTCGGAGGCGACCGAGTCCAGGAACTCCCCGAGCGAGAGCCCCTGGTAGTCCGGCGCTCGGGCCGGGCGGGTGGAGTCCGCTCTGCTCACGAGAGGCCGACCACCTCCCCGTTCTCGTCCAGGTCGATGTTCTCCGCGGCGGGGGTCGCGCTCAGGCCGGGCATGGTGCGCATCTCGCCGCAGATCGGGTACACGAAGCCCGCGCCGGCGGAGAGCCGGGCCTCGCGCACCGGCAGGGTCCAGCCCTTGGGCGCGCCGAGCAGGGTCGGGTCGCTGGAGATCGAGAGGTGGGTCTTTGCGATGCACACCGGCAGGTTGCCGTAGCCGGAGCTCTCGTAGGAGTCGAGCTGTCCGGCGGCGAGCGGGGAGTAGTCCACGCCGGAGGCCCCGTACACCTCGCTCGCGATGGTCTCGATCTTCTCCCGCAGGCTGGCGGAGTCCGGGTAGAGCAGCGCGAAGCCCGAAGGCTCCTCGGCTGCCTCCGCGACGGCCTCGGCGAGCTCCGTGGCCCCCTTGCCGCCCTCGGTGAAGTGCTCGGAGACCGCGACGCGGACACCCATCTCCTCGGAGATCTCACGAATCGCGGCGTGCTCGGAGGCGTGGTCCGTGGGGAAGGCGTTTATGGCGACCACGGGCGAGACGCCGTGCAGCTTTATGTTGGAGATCTGCTTCCGCAGGTTATCCGCCCCGGCGTACACGTCGTCGGGGTTCTCCTCCAGAAGCTCCGGCGGCAGCGGCTTCCCGGCGGCGACCTTGTGACGGCCGGAGTGGACCTTGAGCGCGCGCACGGTTGCGACGAGCACGGCGGCGTCCGGGGCGATGCCGGAGGCGCGGCTCTTGATGTTGAAGAACCGCTCCGCGCCCATGTCGGCCCCGAAACCGGCCTCGGTTATGAGGTAATCCCCGGCGCGGGCGCCGACCCGGTCGGCCACGATGGAGGAGTTGCCGTGGGCGATGTTGCCGAACGGCCCGGCGTGGACCAGCACCGGCGTGTTCTCCAGCGTCTGCATCAGGTTCGGCTTCAGGGCCTCGCGCAATATTACCGCCATGGCCCCGGCGGCCTTTATGTCCTCGGCGGTGACCGGGTATCCGTCGACGTCGTTGGCGACCACGATGCGCCCGAGCCGCTGCCGCAGGTCACCGAGCGAGTCCGCCAGAGCGAGCACGGCCATGACCTCGCTGGCGGCGGTGATGTCGAAGCCGGACTGGTTCGGTACTCCGTCTCCCCGCGCCCCGAGGCCGCTAACTATGTTGCGCAGGGAGCGGTCGTTCACGTCCATGACGCGCCGCCAGCGCACGTCGCGCGGGTCGAGCCTGGGCTCGCCGCCCTGGTGGATGTGGTTGTCCACCATCGCGGAGAGCAGATTGTGGGCGGCGGTTACGGCGTGCATGTCGCCGGTCAGGTGCAGGTTCAGCGTCTCCATCGGCACGACCTGGCTGTAGCCGCCGCCGGCGGCTCCGCCCTTGATGCCGAAGGTCGGCCCCATCGAGGGCTGGCGCACGGCAACGGTCGCCTTCTTGCCGAGGTGGGAGAACGCCTGGCCGAGCCCGACGGTCGTCGTGGTCTTGCCCTCACCGAGCGGCGTCGGCGTAATCGCCGAGACGACGACGTACTTTGCCCTCGGACGGTCGGCCAGCTCGTCTATGGCCCCGAGCTTTACCTTGGCAACGTTCTCGCCGTAGGGCTCTAGCAGATGAGGCCCGATCCCCATGCCGGAAGCTACCTCCTGCATCGGCACGAGTCGTGCCTGACGGGCTATCTCGAGATCCGATGGAAACTTTTTCGTCTCTTTGGTCTCTTTGTTCTGCGTGGTAAACATCTCCGTGCCTCTTCTCCTCGCGCGGATTTTACACCGCTGTAGTTAGGCGGGGCTCTCGCTCGCCCCGGCCTCCGGGTTGAGCCACTCACTCTCCAGAATGTCGAGCATCTCCCACCGCCAGCTCTCGGTGCTCTCGGCCTGGTTGAAGGTGTTTATGTGGAACCCGGCAAGACCGTAGTACGTGTCGCCGAAGTATGGTGCGAGAGATTCCACGAGCTCGTCCGGCCTGTAGCCGCCGGGCTTGACGAGCCGCGTCGCGAGCCCGGCCTGCTTCTTCAGGAACCGGGCCGAGTCTCCGACGCCGATCTTCATCGAGATCGAGAGCAGCTTCTTGCGCTCCACCGCGCCCGGCAGCCCGACATACACCGGCAACTCCACGCCCCGCTCGCGCAGGCCGGAGAGCCAGCTCGCCACCACGCTCGAATCGAAGCAGATCTGGGTCACCGCATAGTGCGCGAACTGCTGCTTTTCTCGCAACGCCTCGACCAGTTCCTCGTCGCCGATCAGCGGGTGCGACTCGGGATAGGCGGTAACGCCTATACGCTCGACGCCGTGATCCAGCCCGGACATCTCGTGCAGCAACGTAGCAGCACTATAAAACGGGCCCACGGGCTCGCGGGCGTCACCGCCGACGACGAAGATTTCCTGCATCCCGGCGGCGTCCAAGCGGTGCAGGATGTTTTGCAGATGCTCGCGGCTCTGTACGAGGCGGGCCGAGAGGTGCGGTACCACCCGGAAACCGCTCTGCGCGAGCCGCTCCGAGAGCTCAAGGGTGTTCTCCTGTCCCAGTGTCGGTGAGCAGGTGACCGTAATCTGCGCCCCGCGGGGGAGCTTCCAGGCCTCGTTTTCGGCGCCGGCTATGGGTATGATCTCGAACCGGGGATCGGCCATCGCCGGGACGACGCCGGGCATGGTCCCCGCCACCCGGATCGGCACTTCCTTTGCGTCTCTGTCGTATATCACCCTATTCTCCTCCCGTCGCCGGGCCGGACTTGTAGATCCCGGCCCGGCGGCATGTGCTCGGGCTAGACCGTCCTCAGGGAGGCCTTCGGGATCTCCTTGTTCGGGTCCACGAACGGCCTCTGGACGACCGTCGCCGGATGGACGCCGGTGGGGGTCTTTATCTCCAGGGCGGTGCCGTACTCGATGTAGTCTATGGGGACCATCGCGTAGCCGATGTTCTTCTCGATGCGCGGCGAGTAGCAGGCCGAGGAGACGTAGCCGATCTTCGAGCCCTGGTCGAGCACGTCGTAGTAGTCGATCATGGAGCTGTCGTTGAACGCGCCCATCTTCGGGCCACCGATCTCGACGCCGACCAGCTTGCGGCCCACGCCCTGGCTCTTGATCCTCTCCAGAGCCGCCCGGCCCATGAAGTCGGCCTCCTGGTCGAGGTCAACCATCCACTCGTAGCCGTAGTTGACCTCGAACGGGTTGGTGTCGAGGCGAATGTCGCAGCCCCAGGAGAGGATGCCACCCTCGATGCGCCGGATGTGACACGGCCCTATAACGCTCATGTCGTAGGGCTTTCCGGCCTCCCAGACCGTCTCCCAGAACCTGTCGCCGTCGCGGGAGGCGTTCTTGAGGTAGATCTCGAACCCGAGCTCCGAGGTGTAGCCGGTGCGGCTTATAACGACCTCCATGCCGTCCAGCTCGGCGTAATCCAGGTAGTAGTACGGGATGTCCAGCACGCTCTCGCCGAAGAGGTCCACCATCACGTCCTTGCTCTTCGGGCCCTGGACCTGCACCGGCCCGACGTCCGGCTCCGTGACCTCCACGTCGTAGCCGTAGGCCGTGGCGAGAGCCCGCGCCCACAGCAGCACGTCGCTGTCGGCCAGAGAGAGCCAGAAGTGGTTCTCGTCCAGGCGCAGCAGCACCGGGTCGTTGATGATGCCGCCGTCCTCGGCGGTGATGAAGGTGTACTTGCACTGGCCCACGTTGCACTTGTGCAGGTCGCGCGGGATCAGGAGGTTCGTGAAGTCGAAGGCGTCGGGGCCGGTGATCTCGACCTGACGCTCGGCCGCCCCGACGTCCCACAGGGTGACGTTGTTCAGGAGCGCCTCGTACTCGGCGAACGGGTCGCCGTAGTGCCGCGGGTGGTAGCTGTGGTTGTACACGCTGTACTGTGCCACGCCGTGCTTGCGCGACGAGTAGAAGAACGGTCCGCGCCTAAGGCGCGGGTACTGCAGTATTTCGGGATGCGGGTTCGTCTTGTCCACGATACTCTCCTGGTGCCCGTTTTCGCTTCCGTTGGTGCTTCCGTTGGTGTGCTCTGTATGCTCGTTGATCTCGGTCATGAGATCCTCTCTTTCTCGGTATCCACTCTCTCGGTTAACGCCGGACTCTGAGGCTACTCAACTACTTCGTCGCATCCCCCACCCCCTCGACGCTGACAAAGTCCGTTGGCTCCTCGGGTGCCAGCCTTTCGGCCAGGTACTTCTCCCCCTCGTCGCAGAGCACGGTCACCACGCTCCGCAGCCCGTACTCCTCCTGCACCTTGCGCGCCGCTATGACGTGAGCCCCGCTGGACGGCCCGACGAACAGACCATAGTCCCTGGCGAGCCTGCGGGCCTCGGCGACCGCCGCGTCGCTGGAGACCGGGATCAGGCCGTCCACCATGCCGCCGTGGCGGTCGAAGATGCCGGGCACGAAACCGTCGGAGATCCCCTCGACCAGGTGACGCCCGATCTCACCGCAAAGCAGCGTGCACGACTCGTCGGGCTCGACCCCGAACAGCTTCGCCTCCTGGTTCGCATCCCGGAAAGCCTGCCCAACCCCGACGAGCGTCCCGCCCGTCCCCACGCCCATCACGAGGGCATCCGGCGTCTCGCCTGGGGGCAGGTCGGAGAGGATCTCCGGCCCGAGCCAGCTCCGGTTCTCCTCGACGTTGTGCTCGCTCTCGAACTGCGCAGGACAGAAGTAGCCGTCCCGCTCACCGAGCTCACGGGCCTTCTCCAGAGCCTCGTTCACGTGGAAGTCGCCGACCTCCAGCACCTCGGCCCCGAAGAGCCGGCTTATGGCGAGCCGTTCGCTCGACATACCTTCCGGCATCACCACGAGCATGCGGTAACCCTTCACGGCTGCCACCATCGCCAGGGCGTTTCCGGTGTTCCCGCTCGACGCCTCGACGATGGTGTCGCCGGGCGAGAGCAGACCCTCTTCCTCGGCGCGCTCGACCATGTACTTGGCGATGCGGGCCTTTATTGAACCGGAGGGATTCAGATACTCGCACTTGGCCCACACGCCATCCACCGGGACCAGCGGCGTGCCGCCGATGCCGTCCAGCACGCTACGGCTGGCGGAACGGGGCTCGCGGGACTCTCTCAGCGGCATCACGACGAGCCTCCCGGACGACGGGCAACCGGGACTAGAAACTTAGGGATGATCTTGTTAGAATCGTGGCGTTGCAAGGTGACTCCTAGTAGATCCTTGTGGCTTTGCCGGACGGTTCGCGTGGTCGCCAAACCTAGTGTTGCGGGCCGTCCCGGCGGTTTCTTCTGGGGTTAGGTCACGGTTTCTCCCAAAAGCTCTCCTATCCCGCTTTCGTCAGTGGTCGCGGCGACTTGCTCGACGAACCCCGCATCCGCTTCATCTCCGGGTCGAACATCGGCTCCTCAGCCACCGTCGCCGGGTGCCGCTCATCGAAGTACTCGACGGCGAGGCCAGTGCCGGGCTCGGCCAGTTCCGGCGGCAGCCAGGCGTAGGCGATGCTCTGCCCGAGGCTGTAGCCGTAGGCGGCGCTCGTGACGTAGCCGACGGCGCAGTCGCCGCTCCACACAGGCTCGCCGCCCATCACGACCTCGCCGTCGTCTACCGTGAGCGGGGCCAGCCTGCGGCGCGGCCCCTCGGCAAAGCGGTTCATCAGGGCCTCCCGGCCCACGAACTCGCCCTTGTCCAGCTTCACGGCGAAGCCCAGCCCCGCCTCGTAGGGATCGTGCTCGGTCGTCATGTCGCCGCCGTAGGAGCGGTAGCCCTTCTCCAGGCGCAGCCCGTTGAACGCCCCACGCCCGCCCGCGACGATTCCGTATGGCTGGCCGGCCTCCCACAGCCGGTCCCAGAGCCTGAGCCCGAGGTCGGCGGTAGTGTACAGCTCCCAGCCGAGCTCCCCGACGTAGGAGACGCGCAGCGCGAGCACCGGGACCTCACCGACGTATACGTGGCGGCAGTTGAAGAAGCCGAAGGACTCGTTAGAGAGGTCGTCGGGGCTGATGCTCTGCACCAGATCCCTCGCGTGAGGCCCCCACACCCCGACGCAGCAGGTGCCGGAGGTGGTATCCCGCACCTGTACCGTGCCGTCGGCGGGGAGATGCTTTTCGAGCCACACCACGTCGCGCGGGCCGTTGATGCCGAGCTGGAAGCTCTCCTCTCCGGTGCGGGCGACGGTAATGTCGCTGCGGATTCCGGCGTTCACGTCCAGCATCAGGGTGTAGACGACCTTACCGACCGGCTTATCCAGCTCGTTGGTGCATAACTTCTGCAAGTAGTCGAGCGCGCCCGGCCCCCACACCTCGGCGGTCTTGAGGGCGGTCATGTCGAACATGGCGACGCTTTCGCGGGTGGCCCGATGCTCGACCGGGATCGCCGGGGACCAGTAACGGGCGGCCCACTCGCCGGGCCGGGGCGCCATCTCTTCTTCCGAGGAGGGCAAGTTCGCCTCGTACCACTGCGGGCGCTCCCAGCCCGAGGCTTCGAGGAAGTACGCGCCGAGCCCCTGCTGACGCGGGTAGAACGGGCTGGTGCGCAGCGGGCGCGGGCTCTCTATGGGCTGCTGCGGGTGGATCACGTCGTACACCTCGGAGAAGGACTGCGAGCTGCGCGACACGACGTACTCGGGGCTGCGGGCATGGGCCTCGAAGCGGTTCACATCCGCCCCGGAGACGTCTATGCTCGGGGCACCCTTAACGAGCCACTCGGCCATCACGCGGCCGACACCCGCGCCGTGCGTGATCCAGACCGCCTCCGCGCTCCAGAAGCCCTTTACGCGCCGCGACTCTCCGAGTAGAGGTCCGCCGTCCGGGGTGAACGAGAACAGCCCGTTCATCGTCGAGTCGAACTCCGCGCCTTCCAGGGCGGGCAGCATGCGCACCGCCTCTCGCCACGGACCCTCGAAGTCCTCGGGGGTGAACTCCATCATCGAGGGCATGCGCTCGGCGTCGGCGTAGCGTGGGATGTCGTCGGAGGAGATGGGCATCGCCCGGTGCCGGTAAGAGCCTATGCCGTAGCCTTCGCCGCGCTGGCGGAAGTACATGGAGTGATCCTGGTGGCGGAGCATGACGTGATCGGACTCCGAGGTCGTCCCGGCAAGCTCCTCGAGCGGCCCGGTCCACGCGAACTGGTGCTGCATCGGGGTGAGTAGCGGCGTCTCGATGCCGGCCATGCGCATGATGCGCGGCCCCCACATCCCGGCGCAGCTAAGCACGGTGTTGGTCTCGATCCTGCCCCGGTCCGTCTCCACGGCCCGCACTCGGCCCCGCTCGGCCTCTATATCCAGTACCTCGGTCTCACCCTGGAACCGCACCCCCTCGGCTTCCGCCCGGCGGGCCATCGCCTCGCAGGCCCTGATGGCCTTGGCGATCCCGTCCGAAGGCACGTACAACCCGCCGTAGACGTTGTGGTGATCCAGCAGCGGGCTCTTCTCGGCGCATTCCTCGGGCGTGATCAGATGCGCCTCCAGGCCCCAGGAGCTGGCCAGCCCACGCTTGCGCTTGAGATCGTTCCACCGCTCCGGTGTGGCGGCGACCTCCACGCTGCCGACGTCGTAGAAACAAGGCTCGCCGTCCAGCTCCAGCTCGGAGTAGTGCCGCACACTATAGGAGGCCAGCGCGGTCGTGGACTTCGAGGCGTTGGTCTGGAACATCAGCCCCGGCGCGTGAGACGTCGAGCCGCCGGTCTTGAAGAGCGGCCCCTGATCCAGAACCACCACGTCCGTCCGCCCCAGACGCGCCAGGTGCTCCGCCACGGCGCACCCTACGATCCCGGCCCCGATTATTACAGTATTTGCACTCGTCTCCACCTAGAGACCCCCTATAAGACAGCAGGGGGCAGACCGCCGGGCGCCACCAGAGAACCGGACGACCGGCCTCGTGCAGCTAACGCGGAGCGGCTCCCCCACCCTTACCCCTTGCGTTTCGTTTTGGAAAATTGTTTTCCATATTGAAACTAGTATCATTCACGACCATCGAGTTCAAGGGTGAAAAAGCTCACCTCCGGGAAATTTTTTCGATTTTCTTAATATTTGGCCATTTGGCCCATTGGTAGGCGTGTTTATCAGCCTGTATCGCGGCTTTTTACCGGCCCGGTTCGCGGCTATTTCAAAGCTTTTACGACGTCCAGGGGGCCAACCACGCCCGGAGCCCGGGATAGCCCGGGGAGACACGGGGATCATCCGGGGAGCTTTATCCGGCGCCGGCTTCGTACACGATGTTACGTGCATTACGTGCGTCTGGCACGTATTATCCCTTGACACGCGGGTGCGGCCCATATAGTGTTCTTTCCAGCCGTTTGTTAGCGAGTAGCAAGGATGCTCTTGAGCGGAGTTTCTGAAGAGGCGCGGATTTTGGTTTCGGGGGGTCTCCCCGGGACGCTGCGCCTGCTCGCGCCACCGATTCACCCACGAGTACCCAGGGATGGCTACGTCCTACCCGCCCTAATTATCGGGGCGGGCCGGGGCCTAGTCATCCGGTCCGCCTAGAGCCGCCGGGGCGTAACCCGTTCCGCGGCCAGTTTTCTGGACGAGTTTCCTTTGAAGAGCTAGAACAGAGCAAGAAGAGGAATGGGGTAGCCGTGGAGAATACCGCTTTTAAAGATTTGAATAGCCTGAATGTAGAGTACAAGCCGCGCACCGGCAGCGAGGCCATGTGTGAGGCTCTACTGGATGAAGGTGTTGAGCACCTCTTCGGGTATCCGGGGGGTGCGATCATGCCTTTCTACGACGCCATCTACGACTATCCGCTAAAGCACGTGCTGGTACGCCACGAGCAGGGCGCCGCCCACGCCGCCGACGGGTACGCCCGGGCGACAAACAGGGTCGGCGTGTGCGTGGCGACGAGTGGCCCCGGAGCGACCAACATCGTCACCGGGCTGGCGACGGCGCAGATGGACTCCGTGCCGATGGTCGCCGTCACCGGGCAGGTCGGTAGAGGCGCGATGGGCAAGGACTCCTTCCAGGAGACCAACGTGATGGGCATGACGCTGCCCTTCACCAAGCACTCGTTCCTCGTCGAGGACCCGGACGAGCTGTACGAGACCATGCGTAGGGCGTTCGAGATCGCCCGCAGCGGCAGGCCCGGACCCGTGCTCGTGGACGTGCCCAAGGACGTGCAGCAGGCCGCCTGCGCCGCGTCCAACGGCGGCGGAGCCGGATACCGCAGGCTCAGGGAGGCCGAGCCGCCCGTCTCCCCGCCCGCGCTCGAAGCGGCGGCAACACTGCTCGGTCGGGCCAAGCGTCCGGTCATCCTCGCCGGGCATGGTGTCACGCTCTCCGGCGCGGAGAAGGAGCTCAGGCTGCTCGCCGAGCGCAGCGGCGCGCCCGTCTCGACGACGCTGCTCGGGATCAGCGCCTTCCCCGAGGCGCATCCGCTGTATATAGGGTGGCCCGGCATGCACGGCCAGGCCTCGGTGAACCGGGCCATAGACAAGGCGGACCTCATCTTCGCCGTCGGGATGCGCTTCGACGACAGGATCACGGGCGACCCCTCCCGGTTCGCCCCGAACGCGAAGGTCGTGCACATAGACGCCGACCCCGCCGAGCTCGGCAAGGTCATAAAGCCTACCGTCGGCATCGCCGCCGACGCGAGGATAGCCCTGCGCGGCGTGCTGGAGCATTTCGACGCCGACCCCGAGAAGCGGCTGCAGGGCTGCGCAGATTGGGTGGCCGAGATCTCCGAGTCCCAGAAGCCGGAACAGCGCCGGGAGGACAAGGCTCGCGGCGAGTACGGCCCGGTCCGGATAATGGACGCGATCCGGGAGGCCGCCGGCCCCGACCTGCGGGTCGTCACCGACGTCGGCCAGCATCAGATGTGGGCGGCGCAGTTCTTCAAGTTCAACAAGCACAACACCCACATCACGAGCGGCGGGCTCGGCACGATGGGCTTCTCGCTGCCCGCTGCAATGGGCGTCGCCTTCGCCTACCCGGACGACCCGGTGTGGATCATCGCCGGTGACGGCAGCTTCCAGATGAACATCCAGGAACTCGCCACCATCCGGGACTTCGGGCTGAACATAAAGGTAGCCATCCTCAACAACGGCTATCTCGGCATGGTGCGGCAGTGGCAGCACTTCTTCCACAAGGACCGCTACTCGGAGACTCCGATCACCGGGCCGGAGTACCCGCAGCTCGCCGCCGCCTACGGTCTCGCCGGACGGGCGGTGAACCCCGGCGACGACGTCGAGGAGGCCGTGCGCTGGGCCGAGGATCAGAACGGCTGCACGATACTCGACTTCCGCATAGATCCGGAGGCGAACGTGTATCCCATGATCCCGTCCGGCGCGAGCGTGAACGAGATCATAGAAGCGCACGAGGGTGAGTAAGGGTGAGTAGATCCCGCGGGCCGTCCGGCGGGGCGGCCTCCGGTAAAAACACCGGCAACAGCGGTCAGAAACTTCCTTACGGTTTCCTTACCGGCTCGGCGGATAACGCCGTGGAGGTCCGGCTGAAGGGCGACTCGACCGCCCTCACCCGCTTCGTAATGACGCTCCAAAACAAGCGCATGCCTCTGCGCGGACTTACTATGGGCCGCGACGGCGAGGGGATCAGGCTGACGCTCCTCGTGGAGGGCGACGAGGAGTCCGCCCGCCGCTACACCACGCTGCTCTCGGGGCTTGAAGACGTGCGCGGCATAGAGGCCACGAAAGACACTCTCCAGGTCGTGCTGGTGAAATTCTCACCCGGAACCACGGAAGATAGGTGGCGTGAGAGCGCAGAACGGCACGGCGTGCGGGCGCACGAGTCCGGGGGTACGATCGTGGCCTCCGGCCAGCCGGAGAGCGTCGAGGAGTGGCTCGGCGGATTAGACGGAATCGAGGAAGCGATCAGGCTCGGGCCGACGGCCCGGCCCGGGAACGGAGGAGAATAGTATGGCACGGGTATATCGCGCGGCGGATATAGGGGATGAGATCTTCCAGAAGAAGGTCGCCGTTCTGGGATACGGCAGCCAGGGCCACGCCCACGCTAGAAACATACAAGACTCCGGCGGCGAGGTCGCCGTCGGGCTGTACAAGGGCGGCGGTAGCTGGGGCCGCGCCGAGAGCGACGGCATGAACGTGATGACCGTCGCCGACGCCGTTGACTGGGCCGACGTGGTGATGATGCTCCTGCCGGACGAGAAGCAGCCCGAGGTCTTCGAGAACGAGGTCGCCCCGAACCTCTCTGAGAGCATGCTGATGCTCTTCGCCCACGGCTTCAACGTCCACTTCAACCAGATCCGGGTCCCCGAGAACGTGGACCTCGGACTCGTCGCCCCCAAGGGACCAGGCCACGTGCTGCGCCGCCTGTACACCGAGGGCAACGGGATGCCGTCGCTGTTCGCCGTGCAGAACGACGCGACCGGCGAGGCGCGGAGCCTGATCCTCTCCTACGCCAAGGCGATAGGCAGCGGCCGGGCCGGGGTGCTGGAGACGACCTTCGAGGAGGAGACCGAGACCGACCTCTTCGGCGAGCAGGCCGTGCTGTGCGGCGGGCTCACTTCCTTGCTCACAGCGGGCTACGAGACGCTCGTGGAGGCCGGATACCAGGAGGAGGCGGCGTACTACGAGTGCGTACACGAGCTGAAGCTGATCGTGGACCTGATCTACGAGGGTGGCCTTGAAAACATGCGCTACTCCATCTCCAACACCGCCGAGTACGGCGACTACACCTCCGGGCCACGCATCATAGACGAGGGCGTGAAGGACCGGATGCGCGAGGTACTCGCCGACATCCAGAACGGACACTTCGCCCGCGATTGGGTACTCGAGAACAAGTCCGGCGGCGCGAGCTTCCTCTCCATGCGCGACAAGCAGGCCCGCCACGACATCACCCGCGTAGGGTCCGGGCTGCGCGCCATGATCAACGAGGGCGTCGAGGGATAGGCCGGAGGGTTAGACGATGACGGACCAGACACAGCAAAGAGAGCGCAAGGCGTTTACCGCCTCGGACGCCGACTGGATGTATCACGGCGGCGGGTACGTGAGGATGGGCGGCGTGCGTCTCTCGCCCGCCACCCACGGTCTCAACTACGGCACCGGCGTCTTTGAAGGAATCAGGGCGTACTGGAACGAGCAGAAAGAGACGCTACAGGTCCTCAAGCTGCGCGAGCACTACGAGCGGTTCGAGCAGTCCTGCAAGCTCCTCCGCATAGACCTGCCGCACACGATAGACGAGCTGTGCGACATAACCATCGAGGTGCTAAAGAAAAACGCCCCGCGCGAGGACACCTACATCCGGCCGCTGGCGTACAAGTCCGCCACCGCCATCGGCGTGAAGTTGGCGCTGGACGCCGAGCTCTCCATATTCACCGTGCCGATGGGCAACTACGTCGAGCTTACCGGCCTGAGGTGCGCCGTTAGCTCGTGGCGGCGGACCTCGGACAACGCCATACCGGCCCGCGCAAAGCTTACCGGCTCGTACATAAACACCGCGCTCGCCGTGGACGAGGCGCAAAGAGGCGGCTACGACGACGCCATCTTCCTCACGGAGGACGGGCAGGTATCGGAGGCCAGCGCCGCGAACATCTTTATCGTGCGCAAGGGCGCGCTCTCCACCCCGACCGGCACGGCGGACATCCTGGAGGGCATAACCAGAGACGCGGTCATGGATCTTGCCCGCAGAGAGCTGGACATACCGGTGATCGCCCGCGACGTGGACCGCACCGAGCTGTACGCCGCTGACGAGGTATTTCTGACGGGCACGGGTTTCCAGATCGCACCCGTCACCGAGATAGACGGCCGCGTGATCGGTAGCGGCAAGGTCGGGCCGGTGGCTGAGCGGCTGCAGGAACTGTACTTCCGCGCCGCCCGCGGCGAGAACCCCGACTACGCCGACTGGACCGTCGCCGTAGACGTTGCGAATGGTTCACGGGACTGAGATACTAAAAGCATATGAGTATGAGTCATAAAGCCCCTGCAATAGTTACTCTTCTGAGCGGTTTAACTTGGTTTCTTTACTTCCTGGTGACCGGCTTTGAGTCAAGTACGTTGATCTCGAACGTCTTGCAGGGCGCTTTTATATTCGCGGCAGCGCTCTTGTTCGGATACATCGTAGGGCTCGCGTTGAATGTCGATACTCTGGCAGGAAAAGACTAAGGTGTACTCAGTGAGCCTTGAAACCTCTCATGGTCTCCAGAACCACGCCACTGGGGCAAAGCTGCGACTACTACGACTAGCCGGGGTGGACCGCGGTCTCCCCGGCCTCCGCAGCCGGCACGCCAGGCGAATTATCCGTCCCGGCGTCTAGCCGGGCGGGGCCTGTACCGAGTCTCTGTGGCCACCTAAAACACCAGGTCTAAAAGCCGTAGCATCGAAAGTCTTACGAGCCTTGGCTGTATAGAAGAATAGGAGAGAGGTTATGGAAGGTAAGGAAGGCACGGAGCGAGTACACATCTTCGACACCACCCTGCGCGACGGCGAGCAGTCGCCCGGTATCTCACTCTCGGTAGAGGAAAAGGTAGAGATCGCCCAGCAGCTCGGGCGGCTCAAGGTAGACGTAATAGAGGCCGGGTTCCCCATTACGAGCGAGGGCGACTTCGAGTCCGTAAGCCGCATCGCAAGCGAGGTGCGGGGCCCCATAATTACCGGTCTCGCCCGCGTACACGAGGCGGACATCGTCCGCGCCTGGGAGGCGGTGCAGTGGTCCGAGCGGCCCCGCATCCACACCTTCGTCGGCACCTCCGATCTCCACATCGAGCATCAGATGCGCTCCAACAAGGAGGACATCGTGAAGATGGCCCGTGAGGCCGTCGGGCACGCGAAGTCGCTCTCGCCGGACGTTGAGTTCTCCCCGATGGACGCGACCCGCACGGATATCGGCTTTCTGTCCGAGGTGGTCGCCGCGGCGGTCGAGGCCGGGGCGGACGTAGTGAACATCGCCGACACCGTCGGCTACACCACCCCGGTGGAGTTCGCCGCTTTCCTGCGCGATCTGAAGGAGCGCGTACCCGAGCTTGCGGAGCGTACCCTCTCCGTCCACTGCCACGATGACCTGGGGCTCGCGGTTGCGAACTCTCTGGCTGGCGTGACTGCGGGGGCGCGTCAGATCGAGGTCGCGGTGAACGGCATCGGCGAGCGGGCCGGGAATGCCTCTCTAGAGGAGGTCGTGATGGCGCTCGCCACCCGGGAAGACTTCTACGGCGTGGAGGTCGGCACCGAGACGCGCCAGCTCTCGAACACGTCGCGCCTGATCTCCAACGTCACCGGCTACGACGTGCCGCCGAACAAGGCGATCGTCGGGCGCAACGCCTTCGCCCACGAGTCCGGCATCCACCAGGACGGCGTCTTAAAGGACCGGCGGACGTTCGAGATCATGAAGCCCGAGGACATCGGCCTCGACTCCAACAACATCTTCCTCGGCAAGCACTCCGGCCGCCACGCCCTCTCCGACGCCCTCGCAGAGCTCGGCTACCACCTCGAAGGCGAGCCGCTCAAGCGGGCCTTCGAGCGGTTCAAGGAGATAGCGGACCACAAGAAGAGCGTCACCGCCGCCGACCTCGAAGCCATCGCCGCCGACGAGGTCGGGGCCTTCGAGGGCAAGTACGTCCTCGAGTCGTTCCGCGTCGTCGCCGCAACGGGCCGCCAGAGCCGGGCCGCCGTTACCATCTCGCACGCCGACCACGGCACCTTCGAGGCCGAGGCCGAGGGCGACGGTCCCGTGGACTCCGTTTTCCGCGCCGTGGACGCGGCGACCGGCGTGAAGGGCCGCCTCACCGACTTCCGCATAGACGCCGTTACCGGTGGCAAGGACGCCCTCGGCGAGGTTCGGGTCACGGTAGAGTTCGACGGCGCGGAGTACTCGGGCCGCGGCCTCTCCCAGGACGTCGTGGACGCCGCCGCCCGCGCCTACGTGCGGGCCGCAAACGTGTACGCCACCGGCAAGAAGCTGAGCGCGGATTGGGCCGCGAGCACGCCGTAGACTCCGTAACCCGGGACGGGGCGGCGTTGCCGGAGTACCCCCGGCTGGAGGGCGAGAACGGGGCCGTGGTCCGCCACGCCCCGCACCTCCCGCTGCTGGGCCGGGAGGTACTTGCCCACCTGGAGACGGGGCTCGCCGCGCTGCCAGAGATGCTCGGCATTTCGGCACCGGCTCTGGAGGCGCTGGTCGTCGCCGGCGACGACTGGGACGCGGCCCCCAGGGACAACTCGCGCCCCTATCCTCGCGGACTGCCGTACTTCACCCGCGCTACGGAGCCCCCGGCGCTCGTAATTCCTGAGAGGCTATCCGGGGCGATACAGCCCCGGACCGGGGCGACGCTGCCGCTGGTAGTCCACCATGAGCTGGCCCACGCTTTCCTGGCCGGAGTGGTAGCCGTCCGCATCCCATCCTGGCTGCGCGAGCTGCCGCCTCAGGCCGCCTCCGCCGCCGTTGCCCGCAGGGAGGCGCTACCGCTAGACGAACATCTGACTCGCATGGAGAGCCCCGGCTTCACGATCCGGGGATTTCATACGCCGGCGGCGGCCGGTGAGCAGATGGCCTTCCAGAACCTGCTGCTGAGGCTCGGCGCGGCGGCGCTCGCGGGCTTCGGCGAGGCGTTCCTGCCGCGGCTGGTCGCGGCGCTGCGGCGCGAGACAGAGTTAGACGAGTCGCGGGCGGAGGATCTGCTGGCGGAGGCGCTCGGACCCGGGGGACGGGAGTGGCTAGACTCACAGGAGGAGTTCTAACAGTGACGCATTGTCATAATGTAAGGAGATTTTAGATGAGCCAGTCTTACAAGATACTGCTACTCCCCGGCGACGGCATCGGCCCGGAGGTCGTCGGCGCGGCGCGGGAGGTACTGGACGCGGCGGCGGGGCGCTTCGGCTTCGAGGTCGAGTACGAAGAGCGGCTCGCGGGGGCGGGGGCGATCCGCTCCGAAGGAGCCCCGATCTCCGATGAGACGCTGGAGGCGGCCCGGGGCTCGGACGCGGTCTTGCTCGGAGCGGTCGGCCACCCGGACTACGACGGCGGCTCCGTAAGGCCCGAGGCGGGACTACTCAAACTGCGCAGCGCCCTGGAGGTTTTCGCCAACCTCCGCCCCGTCGCCTCCAACCCGGCGCTCACGCCATACTCACCGCTAAAGCCCGAGGTCGTCGAGGGTGTGGATCTCCTCATAGTGCGCGAGCTCACCGGCGGCATGTACTTCGGCGAGAAAGAGGAGGCCGGCGAGAGCGGGGATCTCGCCTCGGACTCGGTCGTCTACACAACAGAGGAGATAAGGCGCGTCGCCCGCGTCGCCTTCGAGGCCGCCCGGGGCCGTAACGGGAAGCTCACCTCGGTGGACAAGGCAAACGTCGTCGCCACGAGCCGCCTGTGGCGCCGGGTGGTAAACGAGCTAGCGGCGGAGTACCCGGATGTGGAGCTGGAGCACGTGCTGGTGGACGCAGCGGCGATGTATCTCGTGCAGAACCCCAAGCGCTTCGACGTGATCGTGACCGAGAACCTCTTCGGCGACATTCTCTCCGACGAGGCTGCGATGCTGCCGGGCTCGATGGGCATGCTCCCCTCCGCCTCGCTCGGGGCCCCCGGAAAGCCCGGCCTGTACGAGCCGGTCCACGGCTCGGCACCGGACATCGCCGGTCAGGGCGTGGCGAACCCCTACGCCGCGATCCTCTCGGCGGCGCTGCTCCTGCGCCACTCGCTGGGAGAGGCCACGGCGGCTGACGCCATCGAGCAGGCGGTACACGTCTCCACAGAGAACGGCATCCTCACCCGCGACCTCGGCGGGGAGAGCGGAACGGAGGAGGCCACGCGGGCGGTCCTGGAGCATATGTCTAATACAAGTAACACGCAGCAGGGACAGAAAGAACAGGAGGAGGCGCGATGAGCGTCAGGCTATTCGACACGACGCTGCGTGACGGGACACAGCGCGAGGGCGTTACTCTAACCACCGAGGACAAGATCCGGATAGCCCGCGAGCTAGACACCCTCGGCATCCACTACATCGAGGCTGGTTTCCCGGCCTCCAATCCCAAGGATCTGGAGTTCTTCGAGGGCTTCGACGCCTCCGAGCTCGAGACCGCCAGGATAGTGGCCTTCACTCGCGCCCGTCGTCCAAATGGCCGCGCCGACGATGATCCCGCGGTAACGCTTCTGGCCTCACTCTCCGCTCCGGTGGCGTGCATCGTGGCCAAGAGTTGGCGGATGCAGGTCGAGAAGGTGCTCGGCACCACCCCGGAAGAGAACCTGGCCTCCATAGGCGACACCGTGCGCTACCTCGCGGCGGCGGACAAGGAGGTCATCTTCGACGCCGAGCACTACTTCGACGGCTACAAGGACGATCCCGGACACGCCCTCTCCACGCTGCGGGCGGCGGCGGAGGCGGGGGCGAATACGGTGGTCCTCTGCGACACCAACGGCGGCACGGTACCGGGCGAGCTACAGGGGATCGTGTCGGAGACGGTCGGAGAGATCACCCGCGTCCACCCGGGCGTCGAGGTCGGCATCCACACCCACAACGACTCGGGGTGCGGCGTGGCAAACGCCCTAGCCGCGGTAGAGGCGGGGGGGACCCACGTGCAGGGCACCATCAACGGCGTCGGCGAGCGTTGCGGCAACTGTGACCTGGTGCCCGTAATCGCGAACCTGCAGCTAAAGATGGACCATCGGATCGTGGGCGAAGATCAGCTCACCCGCCTCACCGAGGCGTCCAACTACATCTCCGAGCTGATGAACCTCACCCCCGACACCCACCGGCCGTACGTCGGGCGCAGCGCCTTCGCCCACAAGGGCGGGCTGCACGTGGACGGCATCTCCAAGGACCCTGGCACCTACGAGCACGTCGCTCCCGAGAGCGTTGGCAACGTCCGAAGGATGCCCGTCGGCGAGCTATCGGGCAAGAACACCATCCGGCGCAAGGCCGAGGAGCTCGGCATCCGGGAGGTGGACGCGAACGCGGTGCTCGAAGCCATAAAGCGCCGCGAGTACGAGGGATACCACTACGAGGCCGCCGACGCCTCGCTGGCGCTCTTGATCGGACGCACCTCCGGCGAGGACGCGCCGCTCTTCGAGCTCGAGACGTTCAGGATCATCTCCGAGAAACGTTCCGACGGAGAAGCGATCACCGAGGCCACCATAAAGCTGTGGGTAAAGGGACAGCGCGTCATTACCACCGCCGAGGGCAACGGCCCCGTAAGCGCCCTGGACCGCGCTCTGCGCCGCGCCATAGAGTCTCACTACCCAGAGCTCGCCGAGATACACCTCACCAACTACAAGGTGCGCATTTTGGACGAGCACCGCGCCACCGACGCGACGACCCGCGTACTAATAGACTCCTCCGACGGCAAGAAGCTCTGGGGCGCGGTCGGAGTCGGCGAGAACATCATCGAGGCCTCCTGGCAGGCCCTGGTGGACGGTCTGGAGTACGGTGTAACCGAGGCCCGGCAGCCTTCGGGCTCCGAGACGGGGCGTGGCTAGCATAGCGGGTGACGAGAGCGGCGTCGTAGAGCTCCTGGGCAGGCGCGTCCGGCTCCTAGACCTGAGCCGGACCGTAGGACCGACCCCGGGCGAGCCGGATCCCCCACGGCTGCGATACACCTCCCACGAAGAAGGCGCGGAGCTCTGGCGGCACCTCTTCGGCATTCCTCCGGAGGCTCTGCCCTCGGGCCTGGGCCTCGCCGGCGAGAAGGCCAAGCTCTCTACCCACGCCGGGACCCACATGGATGCTCCCTGGCATTATGCTCCGGTCTCTGAGGGTGAGCCGGCGCACAAGATCGACGAGACGCCCCTGAGCCTCTGCGTAGGCCCCGCGATCGTGCTCGACGTATCGGACCTGCCAACGGGATACCTGGTAACCCCGGCAGAGATACAAGAACGTCTCCAAGGCCTGGATCATACACTGTCCCCGGGAGACATCGTGCTTTTCCGGACCGGGGCGGACGCCCTGTGGGGCACCGAGGAGTACTTCACTTACGGCTGTGGCCTCGGGCGGGAGGCGGTTCTCTACCTGGCGGATCGGGGCGTAAGGCTCACAGGGACCGACGCCTGGAGCCTCGACAGACCGTACACGCTAATAGGTGAGGAGTGGCGGGAGAAGAAAGACCCTTCCCTACTCTGGCCCGCCCACTACGCCGGGCTAGAGCGGAGCTACTGGCACCTGGAAAAGCTCGCCAACCTGGCGAAGCTACCGGCACTGGGCGCCACACTCCTGGCATTGCCGATCAAACTAGAAAAAGCCAGCGGCGCGTGGGTAAGGGCGGTGGGTCTCGTTCCCGTGGAGTAACGCCGAGCTTCTGAATAGACTCGCTTTCTAGTCGAACAGCCTCGCCTGGGTGCCGGGCTCGTCCGGACGGCGGAAGTGGGCGGTCGAGAGCGGGGCGCGGCCTTCGGGGATTCCGGCCCGGCGGCGGCTTATGGCGAAGAGCTGGTGGATCCCTTCGGCGAAGATGTCCTCGCCCTGCATGCGGGATCCGAACCGCGGGTCGTTGAGACGGCCGCCGCGCATCGAGCGTAGCCGGTTGAGAACCTTCTCCTTGCGGTCGGGGAGGTTCCTCTCCAGCCAGTCCTCGAAGAGCGGTGCCACCGCGCCCGGCAGCCGCACCACCGTATGGGCGGCGAACTGCGCGCCTGCATCCGCCGCGGCCCGCAGTAGGTCGGGGAGCTTGTGATCGTTGACGGCGGGTATGATCGGGGCCGTCATCACCCCGACGGGTACGCCCGCCTCGGCGAGAAGCTCTACTGCGGCGAGACGGCGCTTCGGAGGCGAGGTACGGGGCTCCAGCACCCGCTTTAGCTCCGGGTCCAGGGTGGTGAGCGAGATGGCGACGGAGACAGCATCGTAGTGCGCCAGCTCTGCGAGCAGGTCCACGTCGCGGGTGACGAGGTGATTCTTGGTAACCACGGCGACGGGGTTGCGGGCCTCGGCGAGCACCTCCAGACAGCCGCGGGTGATGCGCAGCCTGCGCTCCACCGGCTGGTAGGGATCGGTAACGCCGCTCATGGCGAGGGTCTTCGGCTCCCAGCTCTTGGACGAGAGCTTCCGGCGCAGCAAGGTCGGGGCGTCACGCTTGGCCATCACCTTGCTCTCGAAGTCCAGCCCGGCAGAGAGCCCGAGATACTCGTGGGTTGGACGGGCGTAGCAGTTGTGGCTCACCACTCCGTTGGCGATAAAGTCTCCGGTGCCCGTGGTGATGTCGTACATCCTCATGGTGCCGACCGGCTCGATGGAGGCCACCCGGAGGTCTGCCCCGTTCTTGACAGCCTGCCCGGAGATGTCGCGCTTTCGCCCGATTGTCGGGTCCACGAGGTGGAAGAAACGCAGGTGCTCGCCGAGGCCTCCTCGAACCCGTATCGACTTCAGCGGCTCCGTCCGGCTGCCGGCGCGCTCTTCTGTTACCGTTTCGAATCCCAGTGAGCCGAGACGACGCAGGACACGCTCGATGATCTCGGTATCCGTATTGAAGATGCGCAGCACGCCGTTACGGTAGCTTCCCTCTGCATCGAAGATACCCGCGAGAAACCCTTTACTCCAGGCTCCGCAGTAGTCATCGGGCCATGCAATGGTCTCCTTTACGAGCTCCACGCTGGCTAGTGCCGAGGCGCGGATGCCCCGCATCTCCTTCCCGGTGGTAGTGGCTTTCTGAAAGAGGAAATCGTGCGTGGGAACCTCGAAGTCCAGCAGGTAACGGCTCGCGCGCGTCAGGGCCTCTTCGTCGGATAGTGCGAGCCGGGACTGGTGTTGGTTTCCGTGGGCGCGTCCGGCACGTTCGTACTTATATGAGGCGAGGTGACCATCTCCGCGGATGATCCCGCAGAGATACCCTCGCCGGTAGTCGTAATCCTTCTCGGGTGGCCGGGCGAATGAGCCAACGCCCATCAGACTGTTGTTCGACGTCAGGTGAGGCCTCTGTCCGTCTCCGTGACCGGAGCCGGTCACGTACTTCCAGCCGCGTTCGGTGAGGAAGCGGTGGTCTCCGCTGGCGATGAGTTGCGTGCCGTCTTCCAGGGTGAGGCGGTAGGCTCGCTTTATCGTGCTCCAGTGGGCCAGCACGGAAGTTCTCGTGTAGCGACGGTAGTAGCCGTCTCTGGTGGTGCCGTAGATCCCCTCCCCAACCCGCAAGTCTTGCAGCTCGCGGGTGCTCCCGTCCGCCAGCAGTACGGGAGTGTCGCCGGAGAGGCAGTAGGCGCAGCCATGTTCGCAGCCCCGGTAGGGGTTGAGGCTCGCGGAGAAGGGGATGTCCGGGCTGTCGTTGGTGGTGATGATCGAACGCGAAGAGTCCTCGTAGAACCGCGTCGTGGGAGAAGGGTCTCCGGCGGTTTCTTCCGGGTCGGGCTCTATCTCAATGGGCTCGAAGCGGCCCGCGGGGTTCAGGCCGGCACCACGCCCGCGATTACTCCCGCCTTGCGTATCAGACTGCTCCATCCGTTGAGGATACGGGTGATCTCTGGGGCTACCAACGGTGACATGGCATTCTACTCGCTAGCGCCGGTCGCCTCCGATGTGACGGTCCAGCTCGTCTACCCGCTTCTCCAGAGAGTCGAGCTTCTCAAGGATGCGGTCCAGCCGATCGTCCTCCCCACGCCCCTCCCCGGAGGAGCTCTCGACGAAGTAGGCCGCGATCCCGGCTGTCAACACACCGAAGACCGTTATGCCGACTACCATGACGACAAAGGCTACAGTGCGCCCTGCGGGAGTCACCGGATAAACGTCCCCGTAGCCCACGGAGGTAACGGTGGCGAGCGCCCACCACAGCGCGTCCCCAAAGCTCTGTATGGGACCGCCGGTATCGTGCTCGGAGATCAAGACCAGACCCGTACCGGCTAGTAGCGTCGCGCCGCCGAGCACCAGCACATTCGCGCCCTGATAGTTGCCCAGCACGCGCTTCACGCCCGCAAGGCCCCGCAAGATGAAGGGGAGAGCTCTCAACACCGCCAGTACCCGGAGCGGTCTCAAGAAAGGCAAAATCACGATTGCAACCTGAATCCAGTTCTCTTTCAGATAGGCGAGCCGGGGCCGGGCGACGGCAACCTTCACGGCCAGCTCGGCGGCGAAGGCGGCAACGATCACACCCTCCACAAACAGGGCGTTCTGGAGTAGACCGGAGCCCGGCTCGGATAGATAGCCCGCGACGAGCACGAACACGTAGACCAGTGAGAGCAGGAGCATGGGAAGCTCGGTAACGCGCTCCACCCTCTCCACCAGCCTGCCGTAACGACCGTCGCTCCGGGGATTTATCCTGACTCTCACCCGCCCAAAGTACCGCCACGTACTGGAGACTGCAAACTACAGCGCCACGATGCGGGCCTCGATCTCTCCTCCGTCCGTCTCCAGGACGGCGAAGGTGTACTCCGGCTGGCGGCGCTTATCGGTCGGGCTGCCGGGGTTGAGGAGCATCAAGCCGCCTTCATCCTCCAGTAATGGTATGTGCGAGTGCCCGAATACGACCACGCGAGCCTCCGGGAAGCGACGCGACATCCTCCTGCGGCGGCCCTCCTTGCGCCCGGAGTCGTGGATCATGGCGACCCGCACCCCACCGAGATCGAGCTCAACCGTCTCCGGCAGCCCGGCCTCCGGTGGGTCGAGGTTGCCCCGGACGGCGTAGGTCGGAGCGTATCCAGCCAGCGTATCCAGCACAGCGGGGTCCATGAGGTCTCCGGCGTGCAGGATCGCGTCCGCCCGCTCCAGATAGGGCCGCAGCGCCTCCGGCAACGCTTTCGCCCGGCGTGGGATGTGGGTGTCGGCGAGCACGAGAGCGAGCATCTAACCGGTATCCGAGGGCCCGCGCAGGGCTTCCAGTCTCTCCAGTGTCGAGCCCCGGCGGGCGGCTGCGATGCGCCGGGCGGCGAGCTCCGCGAACTCCTCTTCTAGCTCCGCGCCGACGAAGGCCCGGCCGAGCTCCTTGGCGGCGACGGCGGTGGTGCCGGAGCCGGCGAAAGGGTCGAGCACGAGGTCTCCCTCGCGGGTGGAGGCCAGGAGCGCCCGGCGCACCAGGCGTAGCGGCTTCTGGGTCGGGTGGCCGCCGTGGCGTTTCTCGGCACGCGAGACCGGCCTCATGCGCCACACGCTGGAGAGCTGGTCAGAAGGGTCGGGGCTGTTCACGAGGTTCACGAGATCGTGGTTGAAGGTGTGGCGGGAGGCGCGGCTCTTTGAGGCCCAGATCAGGGACTCGTGCGCGTGTTTGAAGCTCGTGCGGGACGCGTTTGGCGGCGGGTCTGGCTTCTCCCACACCACGTGGTTAAGGACCCTGAAGCCGAGGCTTTGTAGCGCGTATCCGAGACTGAATATGATGTGATGCGTCCCCGTCACCCACAGCGTGCCGTCCGGTTTCAGTACCCGTTGCGCTTCGGAGAGCCACCGGACGTTGAAATCGTGATCCTCCGTGAAACCTCGGGGCCGGTCCCACTCGCCCTTGTCCACGGACCGGAGCCTCCCGCCCTTCACGGTGACGCCGCCGCCCGAAAGCCGGTACGGCGGGTCGGCGAAGACGGCGTCCACGCAGCCGGCGGGCATCATGCGCATCAGGCGCACGCAGTCGGCCCGGTACACGACCGCCCCCGGCTCGCCGTGGCTCGGTAGTTGGCTCAAGCTCTCCACGACGCCTCATTGTGTAGCATTCTGTAGAATGCCGCGAGGTTCGTATAAACGAGGAGGCACAGCGTGGCCGGAATCTTCGTAGTTGGCTCCATAAACCAGGACTACGTGTTGCGGCTGGATCGCCGCCCCGGGCCGGGCGAGACGGTTACGGACGCGGAGCTTGAGCTATTCCCCGGAGGCAAGGGGGCAAACCAGGCGGTCGCCGCCGCCCGGCTGCTCGAACCAGACGGCTCGAACAGGGTCTCGATGCTCGGTCGTGTCGGAGGAGACGCGGCCGGACCACGTCTGGTACAGAACCTCGCGGACAACGGCGTGGACACCGCCCACGTAGAGACCATCAGGGGAGAGACCTCGGGCTCGGCCTTCATAACCGTCACGCCGGATGGGGAGAACGCTATCGCGGTCTCCCCCGGGGCGAACCGCCGCTTCGGGCCGGATGAGATAGACGCCGCCAGCGGGGCCCTGCGGGAGGCGTCGGTGCTCGTGGCCCAGATGGAGGTCGAGGCCGGGGCCATACGGCGGGCGGCGGAGATAGTCACCGGGGCCGGAGGCCGGGTGATGCTGAACCTGGCCCCGGCGCGCGAGCTCCCCTCCTCCCTGCTGGCGCTGCTCGACCCGCTGGTGGTCAACGAGCACGAGGCCGCCTTTCTGCTAGGAGACGAGAATGCTCGTACCCCGGAAGGCACGGCGGAGGCACTGCTGGAGCTCGGGCCCCGCTCGGCCGTGATCACGCTCGGCGCGGTGGGCGCGGCGCTCACCTCACCGCACGGCACCGCTGTGTACGCCGCGTCCCGGACGAAACCCGTAGACACCACGGGCGCGGGCGACGCCTTCGCCGGGGCGCTGGCCGCCAGGCTGGCGCAAGGGTATGACCTTCCGGATGCGGTGCCCTACGCCGTAAAGGCCGGGACCGCGGCGGTCGCCAAACCGGGGGCACAGGGGGCGTTGCCCTACCCCGAGGAGCTAGAGGAGCTGGAGACGGGCTAACGGGAGGAAGCTAGCCCTCAACCCTTGCGGTTGAAGTCCTCTTCGGAGCGGCCCTCGAAATCCGCGACGGCGGAGAGGAACCAGTCGGGGCGGGGGCGTATCTCTTCCTCGTCGGGATCGTAGAAGACGAGGGCGGTCGAGGCCTGGGCTGCTACGCGCCCGGTCTCGTAGCTCTCTCCGACCCGGAGCTCGTACTCCATGCCGCACGAGCGGTTCGAGACGTAGGTGATCCGGGCCGCGCCGTGGACCGTGTCGTCCAGGAAGATCGGGGCCTTGTAACGGAGGCTCGCCTCGGCGACCAGGTAACGCACGCCGGGTATGTCGCCGGCTTCGAGGTCCCCGAGGCCCATACCACGTGCAAGCCCCCGCATGTATGCGACCCTGACCGACTCACACAGGGCCAGGTGGACCGCGTTGTTGACGTGACCGTAAGGGTCGAGATCCTGATAGCGAATCGCAAGCCTCTCGGTAATCGGCGGGTTCTCCAAATTCTCACCTGTCTCTAAACGTCTGTAAATGTCTCTGAATCTCGAATGGACCGGACGATTGTATCGTAGGCCTATTCTCGCCGCCTCGCTTCATTGCACTTCACTTCGTTGCGTTTCATTTCATTACGTTCACCGGCATACCGGGCGTGCGCTATGGGCGCAATGAGGCGGGGTGGGCGCGGGTTCCCCATCTGATTTAATCTATGGGGTGATGGAGTACGAGAACCTTCTGGAGCAGGGCGAGACGCTGGCCGGCGAGGGCCTCGTCGAGGATGCCCTCTCCCGCTTCGAGCAGGCTCTGGCGCTGGCCCCGGAGGAGCCGGAGGTCATAGAGGCGGTCGGTCGCGCCTTGCTGGAGCTCGGGCGGCTGGAGGAGGCCGAGGCGAGCTTCGTGGATGCTCTGGATCTCGACCCCGCCTGGCCCGCGCCCCGGCTCGGGCTGGCCGCGGTCTGTACCCGCCGGGAGGAGCCCTTCAAGGTCGTCCACCACCTGGAGCGCGCCATAGAGGCCGACCCGGATGCGGCGGAGACCTACGCCGAGCTCGGCCGCTACTACGGGAATCTGGGTGAGGTGGATCTCGCGCGGGCCACCTTCGAGCGTTGGACGGACTCCCACTCCGAGGACCCGGACATGTTCATAAACGCCGGCCTGACCCTCTTCGACGCCGGGGACTACCCGAACGCCCTGGGATTTTTCGAGGCGGCGCTGGAGACGGCGGCAGACCCGCAGCAGGTCAGCGGTGCCCGCACCTTCCGGGCCAACGCCCTGGACATGCTCGGTAGATACCCCGAGGCCGTCGAGGCCTACGAGGAGGTTATCGAGGCAACCCCGGACTGGTGGGAGGCCCACGCCAACCTCGGCATCTGTCACGCCCGCAACGCGCGCTCGGAGGCCGCCGAATCGGCTCTGAGACGCGGCCTCGCGGAGTGTCCGGGATCGCCCGAGATCCGGGACGAGCTCGCCGCGCATCTGCTATCAGAAAGCCGCAGCGGCGCGGCGCTCCAGGAGGCCCTCTCGCTGGCCGAAGAGGCGGTGGCGCTCGGTAGAGACGAGCCCCGGCACCTGCACACCCTGGCCGAGTCCCGGCTGGCAAACGGCGATACCGACGGGGCCGCCTCCTCCTACCAGAGTGTGCTGGAGCTGGATCCCGCCGACCCCGCAGCCCATCTGGAGCTCGGCCTGATCCAGGAGAGCCTGGGCGCGACGCCGGAGGCCGAGCGGCACTTCATGGAGTCGCTGAAGGGCGACCCGGCCAACCCGCGCGCCCTGTACTCCTACGCCAGCCTCTACTACGCCTCCGAGAACTTCGAGGCCGCCGAGGAGCTACTGATGCGCTCGCTCGCCGCCGAGCCCGGCTACTCGCCCGCCCTCTCCGCGCTCGCCAGCATCCGGGCCCGGGGCGGCGACTACGAGAGCGCCCTGGAGTACATCGAGCGCGCCGTCGAGGCCGGCGAACGCGACGTGGAGCACTTCAAGAGCTCCCAGGAGTTCCTCCCGCTACACGACGACCCCGAGTTCCGGGCGCTGCTGCTGCGCATGGTCGAGGACTAGAAAGGATACAGACGGTGGTTACCGGGGCTGCCATCCTGCTTGGCCTCGTAGGTCTCGCCGTGATCCTCTTCGGCGTGTACGCCATGATCCGGGGCGGCCGTGACGGCAACAACGACAGCGGCGGAGCCTCGGGAGACAGAGGCGGTCTCGGCCCGATCCCCGAGCGCGGCATCCACGTGCTGGCCGGCATCCGGCTCGTTATCTTCGGCCTGGTGTGTCTGGCAGCCGCGGCGTTCGCCCTGTTCCGGTTCTAGCAGAGGCAAACCCCGGCGCGTCAGGGAGCCAGGAAATACTCTATGGCCTGGATCGCCACCGTAGCGAAGGCCACGAAGATGAGCACGCCGGTCACCGCCCTGTCCCCGGAGCCGAGATAGCCCCGGATGGCGAGCAGCACGACGCCGAGGGCGAGGATTATGCTCCCGAAGAATATCTCGTATAGCGCGCCGACCGTGAGCCCGACCGCGAACAGGATCACGATAGCCACGTTCAAGACGAGCTTGGTACCGGGCTTCCCGGGGCTGCCGGGTTCTCTGGAATTCCTGGTGCGCTCGCCTCTGTCCTGGATGCGGCTCACGGCTCCACCCCGAGAACTTACGCGTCGTATAGCCCGTGGCGGCGGTGCCACTCCTCTAGGGACTCATCGGGGAAGCCCTGGAAGTGCCGCTCGCCGCGGGCGGCCTCGCCCTCCGGCACCTCGGCCCACGAGGCGCGGTTCGCGAGCATCATCCTGACCATCTCCGGCGGCTCGGGGAGCGGGGTATCCACCGCCGAGGCAAAGGGGTGCACGAGCTCGGGCCAGCGAGGATCATAGACCCACAGCGCGGTCGCGCACAGCGAGCAGAAGCTCCGGCGCCCCGGGCTAGCTTCGGCGTCACCAGGGTCATCCTCATCGCGCATCAGCGCGTTGTAGACGCCGATATTCTCCCCGCCTTCTACCTCTAGCGTCGAGGAGTCCGCGCCGAGGTTTATGGCGTAGCCGCCCCCTCCATCGGTCTTGCGACAGATGCTGCAGTAGCAGAGCAGATATGGATGGGGCATGGCGCTCTCGACGCTGAACCGAACCGCTCCGCAGTGACACGAGCCCTCTAACAGCATTTGCACCTCCGGCCTGTAAGACTGCTAGAGACTGCTTACCCGGTACGCACGCCGGAAAACCGGGTTACCTGGATCGCCGCCCGCTCGTTTGGCCCCTCGGGTCCTTCCGGGAAAGCCTCCGGGTGCAGGATGCGGGCCAGCGTCTCTACCCCGTCGACGAGCCGGGGCGCGGGCCGGGAGAAGTACGAGCTCGCGTCCACGGCCCACACCTTATTTTCCCTGACCGCCGGTACCCTGCTCCAGCCGGCCGCCTCCTCCAGAATGCGGGCCTCCGTGGCGGCGCGCCCGGCGTCGAAGCCGCAGGGCATCAGCACGACCACCCCCGGCTCGGTCTGCGCGAAGTGCTCCCACGAGATGCGCGCGGATGGCTCTCCGGGGGCCGCGAGCGCGTCCTCGCCACCGGCGGCGCGGACCATCTCCGGGACCCAGTGTCCGCCGGAGAACAGCGGGTCGAGCCACTCCAGGCAGGCCACGCGGGGCCGGGGGAGGCCACGGACACGGTCCTCGACGTCGGCGAGCCTCTGGCGCAGGGAGTCCCGCTCGCGGCGGGCATCGTCTCCGCGTCCGACCGCCTCACCGACGGTAACGACGTCGTCGAGCACCTCGGAGAGCGAGGAGGGGTTCAGGGATATCAGGCGCGGCACCGGGTCCAGGTCGGAGACGCCCCGCTCGACCACGCTCATGGAGACGGCGCACACGTCGCAGACGCCCTGGGTGAGCACGAGGTCCGGTGCGAGCTCGGCGAGCAGGTCGGTCTGCAGCCCGTAGATGCTGCCCTCGTCGGTAAGGGCGCCCGAAGCTCCGGCGGACGATCCGAGACTCGTTACGGCGGCGTCTATCTCGGCGCTCGTCATGCGGGAGGGGTCTATGGGGGTGGTGGTAAGCTTCGGCAGACGCTCCACGCCGGGCGGGTGGTCGCACTCGTGGGTGACCCCGACCAGGTCGTCCCCGGCCCCGACGAGGGCCGCGATCTCTGTGGCTCCGGGCAGAAGCGAAGCTATGCGCACGGCGCTCTCCTTTGTACCTCTACGGTACCTCTACTGTACTTCTACTTCGACGCCTCTCTCAGGAGGCTCGCCTGTCCGACGTCCTCGGTGGTCAGCATCCCGACGAGCTCGCCGTCCCGGAGCACCGGCAGGGCGCGCATCCCGCTCTCCTGTAGCAGGCGCTGGCCGTCCTGGAAGAGGTCGGCCTCGGGCGAGACGGTCGGGTACTCGGTCTTCATCAGGTCGCGGACGGTCAGGAACTTGTCCGAGGAGTGGGCGGCGGACATGATCTCGTTCCGGGTCACTATTCCGACCAGGTTCCCCGACTCGTCCACCACCGGGAAGTCCTCCTGGTAGCCGTGTATGACGGCGTCGAGCACCTGGCCGAAGTTGTGGTACGGCGTGATCGTCTCGGTGCGGCGCTTGGTGCCCATCACGTCGGCGACGGACAGGCCGCGCATCGTCTCGCGCTGGCGCACCATCTGGGCCTCGCCCGAGGCCCCGAAAAAGACGAAGACCGCGATCAGGATCAGCACCGGGTTGAAGAAGATTCCGAGCACGAAGCCGGCCGCGGCGAGCATCTGCCCTACGGTGGCCGAGATGTTCGTCGCCCGGACCGGCCCAAAGCGTATCGCCAGGATTCCCCGCAGCACGCGTCCGCCGTCCATCGGGAACGCCGGTAGCATATTGAAGACCGCGAGAAAGACGTTCAGGGCGCCGAGGTAGAAGAGGATGTGGGATACGGAGCCCACCTGCCCGAAGAGCGGGTTCACGAAGCTCGTGAGATCCAGCCCGAGCAGCACCGCGGGCACCAGAAACAGGGGCGCGAGCACGACGTTTACCAGGGGCCCCGCGACGGCTATCTTTATCTCGTCGCCCGGCTTCTCGGGTATGCTCTTCATGCGCGCCAGCCCGCCTATGGGCAGCAGCGTGATGTCCTGCACGTCTATGCCGAGCCGCTGCGCCACCACGGAGTGACCGAGCTCGTGCAGCAAGACGCACACGAACAGCGCGACGACGATGCCGATAGAGAGCGCGGTGGCCGCCAGGCTCTGTGTGCCCCGGTAGGCCAGGAAGCCTACTATGGCGGGCAGTAGAAAGAACGCCCAGTGGACCTTGAGGTCTATGCCGAAAGCCCGACCTATCTTGAAAGCGTTACCCATACGCCCTGAGTGTACCCCATGCGGCGGGGCCGAAAGTACGCCCGCTCACGCCGGCCACCAGCCCCGGCCCTGCTAGAATCCGGCCCGTGGAGAGCGACACTCAAAATACGCAAGATACACAAAGCGCGCGGGAGACCGGGCCCACGGCCTATACCCTCATAACCGACGCCGCGGGCCTCGAACGTGCGGCGGAAGCCCTGCGCGACGAGGAGTACGTCGGGCTCGACACGGAGACCACGGGCCTCTCACCGCGTGAGGGCCGCGTGCGGCTCCTGCAGCTCGCCTCTCCGCGGCAGACCTTCGTGGCGGATCTCTTCGAGATCGGGGACCTGTCTCCGCTCCGGGAGCTTCTGGAGGGCGGACCGACGAAGGTGTTGCAGAATGCCAAGTTCGACTACGCCTTTCTCTACGCCGAGCACGGCGTCAGGCTCGGCCCGATCTTCGACACCATGCTCGCCGCGCAGCTACTCGGCGGCGGCGACCAGTCGCCGGCGTACTCTCTGGGCGCGCTCGCGGAGCGGTACCTGGGGCGCCAAATCGGCAAGGCCGGACAGACCAGTAACTGGGAGGGTGCCCTCTCGGACGAGCAGCTGGAGTACGCCGCCGCGGACGCCGCCATCCTGCTGCCGCTCGCCGAGCGGCTACGCCGGGACCTCGCGTCCGAGAAGCTCGGCACCGTCTCGAAGATAGAGTTCCAGGCCGTGCCCGCAATCGCCGAGATGGAGCTGGCCGGTATAAAGCTCGATCTCGCCCGCTGGCGCGCCCTCGAAGAGACGGTCCGCGAGCGCCGCGACGAGGCCGCGCTGGCGCTGGACGCCCAGTTCCCCGAGCCGGAGGGCGTGCTGCCGCTGGAGGGGCTCGGCCCCCGGCTGAACCTGAACAGCCCGCAGCAGATCTCGGACGCCTTCAAGTCACTCGGTCTCGACCTGCCGGACACGAACCACTGGACGCTCCTGAAAGTGGATCATCCGGCGGCGAAGCTCCTGCTGGAGTACCGCGAGCTGCAGAAGAAGCTCGGCACCTACCTCCAGACCTACGCCGACTACATCCACCCCGCCACGGGCCGCATCCACCCGAGCTTCCTGCAGTGCCGGGTCCCCACGGGACGGCTGGCCTGCTCGAACCCGAACGTGCAGCAGATCCCGAACGAGGACGAGTTCCGCCGCTGCTTCGTCGCGGAAGACGGCTACACGCTGGTCATCGCGGACTACTCGCAGATAGAGCTCAGGATACTCGCAGAGGTCTCGGAGGACCCCGGCTTCGTAACGGCCTTCCAGAACGGAGACGACCTGCACGGCGTTACGGCGGCGACGATGTTCGGAGTGGATAAGGTAGAGGTTACCAAGGAGCAGCGCACGGCGGCGAAGAGGATCAACTTCGGCCTCGCCTACGGCCGCGGGGCCCGCAGCCTCTCGGCCCAGCTCGGCACGGATGAAGAGAGGGCCCGCACCCTGATAAACGAGTACTTCGCCACCTACGAGCGGGTTCAGCACTACCTCCAGGGCACGGCAAGCCGGGCGCTCAAGGAGCGCACGCTGCGCACGCTCTCCGGGAGGGTGCGAAAGTTCGGGGACGTGTCGAGCCTGGACCGGGAGCGCAAGTCGGCCCTGCGGCGGGAGGCGATGAACTTCCCGATTCAAGGGGCGAGCGCCGACATCGCGAAGCTGGCCCTGATCTACATCAGCCGCGAGCTCGAGGACCTGGACGCCCGCCTCATAAACTCCATCCACGACGAGTTCGTCGTCGAGTGCCGCGAGGACCTCGCCGAAGATGTCTCCCGGAGGATGCGCGACGCGATGACCCGCGCCGGGGCGGTGCTCCTCAAGAAGGTCCCCTCCGAGGTCGAGGTGACCGTCTCGTCCGAGTGGCGCAAGTAGAAGCAAGTAGAAGCGGGTAGGACGGTGAAATCCGGTCCGGGACTTACACTCTCCGCGCTGGATGAAGGCTTCGCGGTCTGCCGGCTGGACGGGGCGTCACGGGTGCCGGAGTGGGTACTCTCCCTGGACTTCTTCTCCGTTACCCGCACGCCGCAGGAGCTCTCCATCGTCGCGCCGGAGGAGGCTTTCGAGCGGGCTCGTCTGCCCGCCGGGGCGAAGGTCGAGGGTGGATGGGCCTGCCTGGCGGTCGCGGGGCCGCTGGACTTCTCGCTCGTCGGGGTCCTCGCCGGGCTCACGGACGCGCTGGCGGCGGCCGGTGTCTCGGTGTTCGCGATCTCGACCTACGACACGGATTATCTGCTGGTCAAAGAGCAAGAGTTGGCGCGGGCCATGGAGGCGCTTTCGGCGGTGGGACACCGCATCACGGCGGAGGGCTAGGTTTTCTTGCCGGTCCGGGCCGCGTTACCCGCGAGGAGGAATATGATAACTCCGGCGGCGACTATGAGGACCAGGGCCCCGCGCAGCCCGAGGAGCTCTGCGACGAAGCCTATGGTGGGCGGTCCGATGAGGAACCCGAAGTAGCCGGTCGAGGACATGGCGGCTATGCCGGCTCCGGCGGACATGCCCGGGGCGCGGGCGGCGGCGGAGAGGGTTATGGGAAAGAGCGTGGCGAGCCCGAGACCGATGCCCACGAAGCCAAAGAGAGCGGGTACCGTGCTGCCCACTAGCAGCACGACCGTGAGACCCGAGGCCGCGAGCGCCCCGCCCAGCCGGAGCATGTTGGAGGCTCCGAGAAGCTCTATGAACCGGTCGCCGGTGAGCCTGCCGACGGCCATCGCGAGCGAGAAGGCGGCGAACCCGGCCGCCGCGAGCCCCGGTCCGCTCCCGATCACGTCCTGCAGGTAGATGGCGCTCCAGTCAGCCATCGCGCCCTCGCTCACGAGTGCACAGAACGCCACCGCGCCGAGCGCCAGGAGCGCCCGGTCCGGCAGCGCGAAGGACGGCCCAGAGCCCTGGGCGTCCGCCCCGGCGGGCAGCAGCCAGCGGGAGGCGACCAGAGCCACTACCCCGAACACAGCCGTCGCTGAGAGAAAGTGCTGGGTCACCCCCACGCCGAGGGCGGCCAGCCCGCCGCCGAGGGCGGCCCCGGCGAGCCCGCCGAAGCTGAACAGGGCGTGGAAAGAGGCCATGATCGAACGCCCGTACCTCATCTCTATGGCGGCGGCCTGGGAGTTCATCGAGACGTCGGTGGAGCCGTTGAAGACGCCGAACAGGAACAGGCTCAGGCCCAGCATCACGGCCCCCGGCGCTATAGCCATCAAGGGCAGTATCAGACAGAACACGAGCGCCGAGAGGAGCGTGGGCGTGCGGCTGCCGTAGCGGGACACGGCCCAGCCGGTGGCCGGCATCGCCACCAGGGCCCCGATAGCCATCGCGAGCAGGGCGAGCCCCAGCACGCCTTCGCCGATGCCGAGCCGGTCCTGCACCTCCGGGATGCGCGAGACCCAGCTACCAAAGACCGCCCCGTTGACGAAGAAGATCGTGGCGACGGAGAGCCTGGCCGCGACGGGCGCCGGGTTTTCAGGTATCGAATAGCTCACTTCAGCCTACTTAGCTCGCTTTCCCGCCTCCTCGGCCCAGGCTACGTCAGATCGCTCCGGGCCGCGAGAGCCACCGAAAGCGCCACGGCCCTATCCCCGAAAAGAGATCCCCCGCCCCCGCCTCCCGGGCCGAGAGCACGATAGCCTCGTATCAGAACGTAGCTCGGTACCAACGCCACCACGGTCTCCACGAATACCGCGAATACCGCCATCACCCCACCTCCCGAACCGCCGTTCTCGTAGTTCCGCAATTCCGCAGCCCGCCCGCGCCTCGTACCCGGCCCCTCCGGGTTGACTGAATCGTTCTAGTCTGTAACGGTTCAGCAGTGTATCATTACGGACATGGGAGTCAATGGTGAGTCCGGCGGCGGGCGGGCGACATTAAAGAAGGTTGCGGGTGTTCTCGGGGTCTCGCCTTCGACGGTATCCAACGCCTATAACAGGCCGGATCAGCTTTCCCCGGAGCTCAGGGAGCGGGTCTTCGAGACGGCGCGGCGGCTGGGATATTCGGGTCCCGATCCGCTCGGCCGGAGTCTGAGGCGGCAGCGGGCGGGTACGATAGGGGTGCTGTACACGGACCGGCTCTCGTACGCGTTCCGGGATCCGGCGGCCGTATTGTTTCTCGAAGGGGTCTCCGAAGCGACCGAGGAGGCGGGGCTGGGACTCCTCCTGATACCCGGCGCGCCCCGGGAGAAGCGCGATACCGAGGCGGTGCGCGAGGCGGCGGTAGACGGCATGATCGTCTTCTGCATGGCAGAGGAGGACCCGCTGCTGGCCGCCGCGCTTGAGCGCCGGCTGCCGGTGGTGCTGGTGGAGCAGCCGCCGGTAGAAGGGCTGCCCGCCGTGGTAATAGACGACGAAGGCGCCTCGAGGGAGGCGGCGGAGCACCTGATCTCACTCGGCCACGAGCGGCTCGCCGTCGCCTCGATGGAGCTCTCCTACCAGCCCGAGGGCGGCCTTGCGGGCGTCGAGCGCCAGCGGGCCGCGACCTACCGGCCCTCCCTGGCGCGCCTGACCGGCTACGAGACGGCGGTAGCGGCGGCTGGGCTCTCCTGGGAGCAGACCCCCGTCTACGAGTGCGTCGGAAACAGCCCGGAGCAAGGCCGCGCCGCCGCGCGGGAGATCCTCGGCCAAACACCACGCCCGACCGCGGTGCTCTGCATGAGCGACCTTTTGGCCGCCGGGGTCATGCAAGAGGCCCGGTCTCAAGGGCTCTCGGTCCCGGAGGAGCTATCGGTGGTCGGCTTCGACGACGTGCCCGAGGCGGCGAGAGCGGAGCCGCCGCTCACGACCGTGAATCAGCCTCACGTCGAGAAAGGCCGTCAGGCCGGACGCGGGCTCGTCTCGCTCCTCGGAGGCGAGCCCGCACCCCGGACGGCCTCCTTGCCGACCCGGCTGGTGGTGCGCTCCTCCACGGCGTCCCCGCCGGGAGGCAACGGCTAGCCTGTAGAGGGCCTGCCCCCGCGATTCGCATAGAGTTACATGGCGGGCGCGGGCAGCATCCGCATTTGCCCCCGCATTTGACATGCGAGCATTAGCCTGTATATTTCTAAAAATGTTTGTGGGTTGCCAGGCTCGCCCCTCCAGGCTGTAGACCGTCCTGTAGAGGCGAAGTGGCCAAGGCGAGATCGCCGTATCCTGATACTGGGAGCATGATAGTCTTCGGCGTTTTCATCCGCAGCCCATGTCGGCTAGGAAAGGATTTTAGTGCGAGAACATTTCAGGCAACACACCAACCCGCCGGTGTTTTTCATCTCGGCGGCGATAGTTCTGGCCTTCGTCTTGTGGGGCGTGTTCGCCGCCGGTAGCCTGGGCTCGGTCGCGGACACCGTGTTCGCCTGGATCGGTGAGTACGCCGGCTGGTGGTACATACTCGCCGCGAGCTTCTTCGTTATCGTCGTATTTACCATAATGCTGAGCCGCTGGGGCAGGATCAAGCTCGGCCCCGACGACGCCCGGCCGGAGTTCGGTACGCTGGCGTGGTTCTCGATGCTGTTTACCGCCGGGATGGGCATAGGTCTCGTGTTCTACAGCGTCAACGAGCCCGCCACCCACTTCCAGTCGCCCTCGATCCTGCAGAGCCAGACCGGCAGCGCCGACGCCTCCATAGAGGCGCTCAAGTACACCTTCTTCCACTGGGGCATCCATCCCTGGGCGATCTACGTGATACTGGGAGCGGCGCTCGGCTACTTCGCCTTCAGACGAGGCCTGCCGCTTAGGCCCGCCTCGGCGCTGTATCCCCTGATCGGGGACAGGATCTACGGTCCCATAGGCAACGTCATAGACATCGTGGCCGTCTTCGGGACCCTGTTCGGCATCGCTACCTCGCTCGGGTTCGGCTCGGGCCAGATCGCCACCGGGCTCAACCTGACCTTCGGGACCCCGGACACCGCCTGGATGCAGATCCTGGTGATCGGGATACTGACCCTGATCGCCGTCACCTCCGTGATGCTCGGCATAGACAAGGGCATCCGCAGACTGAGCCTGTTCAACCTCGGCGGGGCGGTGCTCATGGCCCTCGTGGTCCTGGTGGTCGGCCCGACGCTGGTCATAATGCAGTACTTCGCCGGCGGTATCGGTAACTACCTCCAGACCCTGCCCCAGACCAGCTTCCAGATGTTCTTCGGCAACGAGGCGGCCCAGACCTGGCAGCAGGGCTGGACCATCTTCTACTGGGGCTGGTGGATCTCCTGGTCCCCGTTCGTCGGGATGTTCATGGCCCGCATCTCCTACGGCATCACTCTGCGCAAGTTCATTGGCGGCGCGATACTGGCCCCGACGCTGGCCTCGATGTTCTGGTTCTCCATCTTCGGTGGCGGCGGCCTGTACTACATCCTGCAGGGCAACGAGGCTATCGCAAACGCCGACAGCACCTCCGCGCTGTTCACGTTCATAGAGGCCCTGCCGATAGCCGGGGTCCTTGCGACCCTGCTCTCGCTGCTCTCTATCGTCGTCGTGGCCGTGTTCTTCGCGACCTCCTCGGACTCCGGCTCACTGGTCGTGGACATACTGACCAACGGCGGAGACCCGAACCCGGACTGGAAGCAGCGGCTGTTCTGGGCCGTTACCGAGGGCGCCATCGCCGCGATACTGCTCGTCGCCGGCAACGCCGCCGGGGGCGACCCGCTCGGCGCGCTACAGACCACCGCCGTGGCCGCGGGCCTGCCGTTCTCGTTCGTGCTCGTGTTCGTGTGCTGGGGACTGCTGAAGGCCCTCAGCGAGGAGCCCGCATCCGGCTCCGCCGCCCGGACGCCGGAGCCGAGCCAGCCCGCCACCCGCCCGAGCGACGGCTACGTAAGCCAGCCGGACTCCGCCTCCCCCCAGAAGGTATACAGATAAGGAAGATAGGGGCCGGAACCGGTTAGCCGGCTCTCACGTAGCGCACGCAGCTCACGTAGCGAGGGGTGATCCATCCACGGGTCGCCCCTCGCTGCTTATGTGGATCAGGCCTTACCGGAGTAGAGCAGGGCCACCGGGAAGCTCGCGAAGGTCTCCACCAGATCCAGACGCCCTTCTTCCGGGCTCCGGAGAGTCTCGTCCGTCAGCACGTTGCGGACCGGCGCGGGGAGGCCAGAGGGCATCTCGACGCCGGTTCCTCTCCACAGTGTCGGATCGGGCAGCAGTCCGGACTCCGGCGCGAGCGGCGCGTAGAGTCTCGGGACGACCGTGATCGCCGCCTCGTCGCCGAGTCTGCGGGCGTAGGCGAATACGTGATCCGCCATCGGTCCGGTAACCTCCAGCGGCAGGTACTCGCTGTCCTGGAAAAGCTCCTCCCGCTCCCGGCGCAGCGTAAGCGCGCAACGCGTCAGATGGAGCTTGGGCGAGCCGTCACGCCAGCCTCCGGTCCCGGCCAGCGAGCGCGCCGTGCCGGGTCCGTCCGCCGCGAATCGCTCCCGAAGGTCCTCCAGCATCCGGGCTCGCAGCGCGTAGTCCACCGGGCGGCGGTTGTCGGGATCAACGAGCGAGAGGTCCCAGAGGTCGTTGCCCTGGTACACGTCCGGCACGCCGGGCGCGGTTAGCTTGACGAGCGTCTGAGACAGGCTGTTTAGCGCGCCGACCCGCGACACCCTCCCGGCGAACGGCAGGAACTCGGACATGAAGGCGCTATCCGGCTGCAGCAGGGCGCCTACGAATCCGGAAAGAGCCTCTTCGTACTCCTCGTCCGCGTTGGTCCAGCTCGTGCGGACCCCGGCCTCGCGCACCGCCTTTAGCATGTAGCCCTCGATGCGCTCCCGGAACGACTCCAGATCCTCGCCCTCCGGGTTCTCGAACGGCCAGGCGCCGAGCAGGGTCTGGTACAGGAGGTACTCGTCGTTGCGACTCGGGGCGACGCCGCGCTCCGTCCGGCGGCGGTGGGCCCTGTTTGTCCGGCCCCACCGCCCCAGCATCCCGCGCCACTCCCCGGGCATCTCCGAGAGCGCGTCTATCCGTACCCGCACGTCCTCTCCGCGCTTGGTGTCGTGGGTGGACGTCGAGAGCATAGCGTGGGGCCACTCCCGCGCCCTGTAGGAGTTCTCCTGGTGCATCTCGCCTATCGACACCCCGAACCGCTCGGGCTCGCCGCCGACCTCGTTCAGGGACGAGAGCCGGTTGAAGACGTACAGAGCCGTGTCCTCCATGCCCTTTGCCATGACCGGCCCGGTATACTGCTGCAACCGCATCACGAAGCCCGGGGCCGCGGGAGACTCTTCCTCGCCCAGCAGCACGCCCCGGATAAAGCCGAAGGAGCTCTTGTCGGCGGCTTGGCTCCGTCTCTCGGCGGCCCCGACCGCCCACTCCACGTGCCGCCGGTCGTCCTCGGAGATCCTACCCTCCCGGATGTACGTCCGGTACACCGGGAAGGCCGCCACGACCTCTGCGAGCGCCTCGCGCAGCGCGTCTATGGTGAAGTCGTAGCGGCGGCCGGGCGTCTCAGAAGCCTCCTCCACCCCTTCGGAGATGGTAAGCAGCCGCCGGGAGAGGACGTTGAGCTCGCTGGCGAGCTCCGTGCGCATGGCCTCGCGCTTGCTCCGGTACAGCACCTCCTCGAAAGAGAGGCCGTCCGGGTAATCTTCCCCGAGGAAGCGGCGGTAGGCGCGGTCCAGCCCGTCCCCGCCCGCCGGGTCCACAAAGAGCCCGTTCAGCCGCTCGGCGAACTCGTAGCCCGTGGTGCCGGCCACCGTCCAGTCCTCCGGCAGCCGCTCGTGGCCGGCCAGGATCTTCTCCACCAAAAGGTAAACGGGCTGCTCTCCGCTTTCTCCCAGCGCCTCCCCCGCCGCTTTTTGCAGCCGCTCCAAATACCCTTCCGGATCGTAGAGCCCGTCTATGTGATCTATGCGCAGACCGTGTATCTCACCCCGGCGCACCAGATCCAGGGCGAGTTTGTGTATCGCGTCAAAGACACGCTCGTCCTCGACCCGGACGCCGGCGAGGTCGTCTATGCTGAAGAACCTCCGGTAGTTGATCTCATCCGACGAGACGCGCCAGTACGAGAGCCGATAGGCCTGCTCCTCCAGTAGCTCGTGTAGCGACTCTTTCTCCGTGTTCAGTAGCTCGACCCGATCCCGCACGTGGCGCGCCGCCTCGTGGGACTCCGCGTACAGGCGGGCCAGGCGCTCACGGTGGATGCGGGCGTCGCGGGCGCGCTCCTCTACGGCTTCGGGGCTCGTGTCCTCGCGGGGAGGCAGGTTTCCGAAGGCGGTCGCGAGGCTCGCGAGCTCGCCGCCGGCCTCACCCTCCATCTCCGAGACGTCTCCGAGCAAGAGCGGGTAGGTCCCCGGGTCGAGCGGGCAGCGGTGCTCGTAGTACCGGACGGAGAACGAGCCCGATTCGGGGTCGAGCTCCAGGACGAGCTCGCCGCCTTCCAGGATGCTCCGGTAGTGGTCCCCGAGCACCGGCAACAGCACCCGGCCGTACAGCCCTCGGCGGTTGGCCGGGTACCAGTCTATGTCGAAGAAGTGGGCGTAGGGCGAGGCCGGGCCGTTTTCGAGCACGTCGAGCCAGCGGTGATTGTCCGGGCCGATGCCCATGTGGTTCGGGACGAAGTCCAGGATCTGGCCCATCCCGCGCTCCGAAAGCGCGTCCACGAGCCGCGCATAGCCCTCCACGCCGCCGACCTCGGGGTCCAGCTCGTTGTGGTCCACCACGTCGTAGCCGTGGCTGCTGCCCTCCCGCGAGCGGGTGTACGGCGAGGAGTAGAGGTGGCTCACGCCCAAGGAGTCCAGATACGGCACGATCCCGGCCGCATCCGAGAAGGTGAAGTCGCCGTTTAGCTGTACTCGATAGGTGGCGCGCGGTATACGCAGACTCCGCAAGGCTAGCCCTCCTCCAGACGCCAGCCGGCGTACCAGGCGGGCAACTCATCCTCCGTCGCCTCCGGGTGCGTGGAGAACACGGCCCGCCCCAGGGACTCGGGCTCGGCCAGCCGCAGCGGCTCGTCCGAGAGGTTGGCGACGAGCGCGAGGCGGGAGCCATCACCCAGGGTCCGGCGCACCGCGAGGCCGCGCTCCCCGAGTAGCCGGTACTCTCCGCCGCCGGAGGTGCCCGCTAGCCGGGGGACTATGACCTCCTTGCGGAGCCTCAACAGACCCCGGTAGAGGTTCAGCCACCCTCGGTGCTTGTCCTCTTCTAGCTCGCTCCAGTCAAGCTTGGAGCGCAAGAAGGTCTCCTCTGCGGCCGGGTCGGGGATGCGCTCGCGGATGGCGGGGTCGGCGAACTCGGGGAAGGTAGAGAACTCCCCGCGGCGGCCCTCGGTAACCAGCGGGGCCAGGCCGGGCTCGAAGTCGCAGAAAAACAGGAACGGGGATGATGCGGCCCACTCCTCGCCCATGTACAACATGGGTATCTGGGGAGCGAGGAGGTAGATGGCCGCTACAGCCCGCGCCGCCTCAGGCTTCGCCAGGTGCGCCAGACGCTCGCCGAAGGCGCGGTTGCCGATCTGGTCGTGGTTCTGGGAGAAGGCGACGAACGAGGTCGGCGCGAGGCCGGCGCTCGGCTCTCCGCGAGGCGCTCCACCCCGGAACGAGGACGGCTCGCCCTGGAAGGCGAAGCCCTCGGCTAGACAACGCCCGAGGCTGTTTATCGGGTTCGGGTACTCGGCGTAGTAGCCGCCGCTCTCGCCGGTCGCGGCACGGTGCAGCGAGTGGTGCAGGTCGTCGTTCCACTGTGCGTCGTGGCCGGGGCCGCCGCCGTCCACCCCGTGGCCGCGCAGGAGGGAGGCGGCGTTGTCGTCGTTCTCCAATACGAGGTGCACGTGACGCCCGCGGCCCGGACCCTGCTTTACCCGCTCGGCCAGCTCGCGCGGGAAGTGTTTATCGGAGTCGTCGTGGATCTCCTGCACCGCATCCAGGCGCAGGCCGTCCAGATGATACTCCTCCAGCCAGTACAGCGCGTTGTGGACGAAGAGCTCGCGCACCCACCGCGATCCCTCGTCGTCGAAGTTTATGGCCGCGCCCCACGGCGTCTGGTGGCGGTCGGTGAAGAGCTGCGGCGCGTACAGCCCGATGTAGTTCCCCTCAGGCCCGAAGTGGTTGTACACCACGTCCATGAACACCATCAGCCCCCGCTCGTGCGCGGCCTGCACGAGACTTTTCAGGTCCTCGGGGCGTCCGTAGCCCGAGTCCGGGGCGAACGGCAGCACGCCGTCGTAGCCCCAGTTGCGGCCGCCGGGGAAGTCGGCGACGGGCATCAGCTCTATCCCGGTAATGCCGAGCTGCATAAGATAATCCAGCCGCCCCTCGACCCCGGCGAAGGTCCCCTCCGGCGAAAAGGTGCCGACGTGGAGCTCGTACAGCACGGCCTCCTCCCAGGGTTTGCCCTGCCAGCCCCCGTCTTCCCACTCGAAGCCCTCCGGGTCCACGACCTCGCTCGGGCCGTGGACGTCCCCGGGTTGGTAGCGGGAGGCCGGGTCGGGGACCTCGTGCCCGCCATCCGCGGACGCGACCCGGTAGTTGTACCGGTCGCCCGGGAGGGCGAGGCTCGTGGTTAGCGTGTACAGCCCGTCTTCTCCACGGCTCATGGGCAGCGTCTCACCGCCCTCCAGCGCGAGCTCCACGCCGTCGGCGGCGGGGGCCCAGAGCGCGAAGCGGACGCCTTCCTCCCCGACCTCGGCCCCGAACGGCATCTCGTGGCGGCGTCTCATTCGGCCTCCACGGGACCGGGGCTACAGAGCACGGCTAGGGAGCGGGCCCGTAGCGGATACTCCATCCCGGGCTTGAAGCGTTCCCCGTCGGGCCCGCCGCCGGGGAGGCTCGTGTCTATCAGGGTCTCCCAGCGTCCCTCCACCGAGAGCGGCGGCAGGCTGAAGGGGACCTCCTCGTGGTGGGCGTTGAACAGCAGCAGGAAGTCGTCGTCGGGCTCCGGGCGGCCATAGGCCGAGAGCTCCTCCCCGGCCGCGCCCGAGATCCGCAGGCCCAGCGAGCGCGCGTGGCCCGACTCCCACTCCTCAACGCTCATCTCCTCGCCGGCGGGGGTAAGCCAGATCACGTCCTTCACCCCGACGCCCTCCAGGATGCGGCCCCGGAAAAAGCGCCGCCGCCGGAATACAGGATGATCCTGGCGCAGCTTTATAATGCGGCGCACGAAGCCCAAAAGCTCCCGCTGCTCGTCGGAGAGGTCCCACTCCTGCCAGCTAATCTCGTTGTCCTGGCAGTAGGCGTTGTTGTTACCGTACTGGGTGCGGCCGACCTCGTCGCCGTGGAGCAACATCGGCACGCCCTGGGACAGCAGGAGCGTCGCCAGAAAGTTGCGCTGCTGCCGGGCGCGCAGCGCGAGCACCTCCGGGTCGTCGGTCGGGCCCTCGACGCCGCAGTTCCAGCTCCGGTTCTCGTCGTCGCCGTCTTCCCCGTTCTCGCCGTTCTCCTCGTTATGCTTCTCGTTGTAGGAGACCAGATCACGCAGGGTGAACCCGTCGTGGGCGGTTACGAAGTTGACACTGGCCCGCGGGCCGCGGCTCGCCGGGGCGTAGAGATCACTCGACCCGGTCAGACGCGAGGCGAGCTCCCCGACGAGGCCACCCTCGCCCTGCCAGTAGGCGCGAACCTCGTCGCGGTACTTGCCGTTCCACTCGGAGAACGGGAAGGGGAACCCGCCGACCCGGTAGCCGCCGGGGCCGACGTCCCAGGGCTCGGCGATCAGCTTGGTCCGGGCCAGGACCGGATCCTGCAATATGGCGTCGAAGAAGCCGCCGTGCGGGTCGAACTCGTCGTGTTCACGGCCCAGAGTAGTAGCCAGGTCGAAGCGGAAGCCGTCTACCCGCATCTCCTCGACCCAGTAACGCAGCGAATCCATCACCATTTGCAACACTCGCGGGTGGGTAGTGTCGAGGGTGTTTCCGGTGCCGGTGAAGTCCATGTAGTGGCGCGGGTCGCCGGGGACGAGCCGGTAGTAGGAGGCGTTATCCACACCCTTGAAGGAGAGGGTCGGGCCGAGGTGGTTGCCCTCGGCGGTGTGGTTGTAGACGACGTCCAGGATCACCTCCAGCCCAACCGAATGCAGCCTCCTCACCATGCGCTTGAACTCCCCGACAGCGCCCTCCGGAGTGGGGTCCGAGGCGTAGCGGGGCTCGGGGGCGAAGAACCCGAGGGTGTTGTAGCCCCAGTAGTTTCTAAGGCCGCTCTTCACCAGCCGCTCGTCCTGCACGAAGGCGTGGACGGGCAGCAGCTCCACGGCGGTGACGCCCAGAGACGTGAGATAGCCCAGGGAGGCGTCGGAGGCGAGCCCGGCGTAGGTGCCGCGCTGCTCCTCAGGCACGTCCGGGTGCAGGCGGGTGAAGCCCTTGACGTGGGCCTCGTAGATCACGGTCTCGTTCCACGGGGTCCGGGGCTTGCGGTCCCCGCCCCAGGTAAAGGCGTCGTCCACCACGACGCTCTTTGGCATTCCCCGGGCGTTGTCGCGGTTGTCTATGCGGGTATCGTCGCCGTCTTTGTAGCCGAAGTGGGGCCGGCTCCAGTCTATGCCGCCGGAGGTGGCCTTCGCATAGGGGTCTATGAGGAGCTTCTTGGGGTTGAAGCGGTGGCCGCTCCGGGGATCGTATGGGCCGTGTACCCGGTAGCCGTAGAGCTGGCCGGGCCGGACGCCCGGCAGGTAACGGTGCCACACGCCGTCGGTGCGCTCGGTGAGCGGGATGCCGTCGGTCCTCTTGCCGGAGGCGTCGTACAGGCAGAGCTCGACCCTCTCTGCGTTCCCGGAGAACAGGGCGAAGTTCACGCCTTCGCCGTCCCAGGTCGCGCCGAGGGGATAGGGCTCACCGGGGCGGGGGGCCGGTACACGCACGGGGCTCTCGGCCATCAGCCCTCTTCCAGCTTTTCGTTCACGGGAGACCCTTCTAACACGTACGACCTTTCTCTAATTTCTCTAATGGTTCTAAAGGTGATCCGGCCGCCAGCGCTTACCGGGGCTCCGGTCTTACGCCGGGCGCCGGTCCCCTGTACCCGACGGCTTGAGAAACAACGCCCCGAGCGGCGGCAGCGTCAGGGAGAGCGAGTAGGGCCGCCCGTGGGCGGGCTCCTCTTCGGCCTCTACGGAGCCGCCGTTACCCACGTCCGAGCCGCCGTAGAGGCGGGCGTCGGTGTTCAGCGTCTCGCGGTACGCCCCTGCGAGCGGTACCCCGATCCTGTACCCCTCTCTAACGACGGGGGTAAAGTTACAGACGGCTATTATGGAGTCTTCCGGTCTGCCGCTCCGGGCGTGGCGCAGGAAGGCTACCACGCTGCGCGCGCGGTCGTCGCCCTCGATCCACTCGAACCCGCCGGGCTCGTGGTCCACCTCGTGAAGCGCCCTCTCGCCCCGGTAGACGGTGTTCAGGTCGCGCACGAGACGCTGCATCCCGGCGTGGGCGGGATCTTCTTCGAGGATCCACTCGAGCTGGGCGTCGTGGTTCCACTCGGAGGGCTGGGCGAGCTCGTCGCCCATGAACAGGAGCTTCTTGCCCGGGTGGGAGTACATGAACCCGTAGTACACCCGCAGATTCGCCAGACGCTGCCACTGGTCGCCGGGCATCTTGTTTATGAGGGAGCCCTTGCCGTGGACGACCTCGTCGTGGGAGAGCGGCAACACGAAGTTCTCCGAGAATGCGTAGTGCAGGCTGAAGGTCAGCTCGTCGTGGTGGTGGGAGCGGTCTATGGGGTCCAGGCTCATGTACTGCAAGGTGTCGTGCATCCAGCCCATGTTCCACTTGTAGCCGAAGCCCAGACCCCCAGCGTAGACCGGGGCGGAGACCATCGGCCAGGAGGTTGACTCCTCGGCGATGGTGGTTACCCCGGGCTCCTCGGCGTGGACGAGCTCGTTCATCTTCTTGAGGAAGGCGACCGACTCCAGGTTCTCGTTGCCGCCGTACTCGTTGGGGAGCCACTGGCCCTCCTCGCGAGAGTAGTCCAGGTAAAGCATGGAGGCGACGGCGTCCACCCGCAGGGCGTCCACGTGGTACTCGCGCAGCCAGAACAGGGCGTTCGACAGGAGGTAGTTGGAGACCTCGTTGCGGCCCAGGTTGAAGATCAGGGTATTCCAGTCCGGGTGGTAGCCGCGCCGGGGGTCCTCGTGCTCGTACAGCGCGGTGCCGTCGAAGCGGGCCAGGCCGTGCTCGTCGGAGGGGAAGTGCGCGGGGACCCAGTCTATTACCACCGCGATCCCGGCCCGGTGGAGGCTGTCCACGAGATACTTGAAGTCGTCCGGGCCGCCGAAGCGGCTGGTCGGGGCGTAGAGCCCGAGCGGCTGGTATCCCCACGAGCCGCCAAAGGGATGCTCCGTCGGCGGCAGGAACTCCACGTGGGTGTAGCCCATGTCCGCGACGTAGGACACCAGCTCCTCGGCGAGCCTACGATAGTTGTACGGGTCGCCATTTTCGTCGTGGCGCCAGGAGCCGAGGTGTACCTCGTAGGTCGTCATAGGCCCCGTGTGGGAGTTCGCCTCACCACTAGCGCGCGGCCCCTGCATCCAGTCGGAGTCGGTCCACTCGTAGCGGTCGAGGTCGTGGACGGTGGAGGCGAAGCCGGGGTACTGCTCGGAGTAGAAGGAGAACGGGTCGGCCCTGAGACGGGTCGCGCCGTCGGCGCCGGTGATCTCGTACTTGTAGGTCTCACCCTCTCCGACTCCGGGGACGAAGGCCTCCCACACCCCGCCGTCGTGGCGGCGCATGGGGTGCGCGCTGCCGTCCCGATCGCCCCAGCCGTTGAAGCTCCCGATGACGGCAACCTCACGGGCATTCGGGGCCCAGACGGCAAAGCGGATACCGGGCGTGCCCCCTTCCTCCGCCGGATGCGCGCCGAGCAGGCGGTAGAGCTCCCGGTGCTCGCCTCTGTGGAAGAGTCGGAGATCCTGTCCTGAGAGCCGGGTCTGCGGGGTATCTTTCACTCGGTTTCCTCCAGTTGGTAAGCGTCGAGTAGCTCCAGTATCCCGCGTATGGGGAGGCCGACCCAGTCCGGGCGGTTGCCCATCTCGTAGCGGACCTCGTATAGCGCCTTCTCCAGGGTAAACAGCTCTATGAGGAGGCGGGCGGTCTCCGGGTCTTCGGGGTACGACGCGGAGCCGGAGGCCCTCTCGTCGTAGCCGGCGAGGAACTCCTCGCGCACCCGCCGCTCCCAGAGCGCGGCCCAGGAGGATAGCTCGTCGAAGTTGTCCATGCGCTCCAGGCTTACGTCGGTCAGTGCGGAGCGGGCGGCGTAGTTGAAGGAGCGCAGCATCCCGGCCACGTCGCGCAGGGGGGAGTGCTTGCGGCGACGCTCCTCCAGCGGACGGTCGGGCTCGCCCTCGAAGTCTATGATCTGAAAGTCGTTGTTGGAGACGAGCACCTGTCCGAGATGGTAGTCGCCGTGGTAGCGGGTCTTTACCAGATCCAGGCTGTCCAGCCGGACCCGGCGTATCCGTTCCTCAAGCTCCTCCCGCCTGTGTAGCAACCGGTCTGCGTCGGGGAGCACGGCGTCGGGGAGCCGCGGGCGGCTCTTCTGTAAGAGGTCCACGGTGTCTCCGAGCTCCCCTATGACGGACTCCACCCAGCCTGCGGCCTCGCCGGGCGCGAGCGGCTCCGGCGAGAAGGCCGGGTCGTCGGTCGGGGAGGCGAAGGCGGCGTGCAGCTCGCCGGTTCGCCGACCCAGGGTGCGCATCAGCCCGAGGAAAAAGGTGTCCAGGGTCTCCGTCTCGGGCCCGATGGCGACTTCTCCGGCGGCTTCGTCCGGGCTCCAGGTGGTTACGAGGGCGTCCTCCAGGTAGCGCGAGAGGAAGTCCAGGGCGTAGGTCCAGCCGTCGCCCTGGTTGAGGGCGAAGCCCTGGAGTACGGCGAGCGTGGCGGTCTCGCCGTCTGGAGCCGCGTACTCCACGGCCCCGGCTATCGGGGGGGTGTTCTCAAAGCCGGTCTCCTCGGTGAGGTAGCGTCCTATCTCGAGGTCCGGGTTTACGCCCCACTGTAGCCTCCGGTACGCCTTGAGGACGGCCTTCTCGTCCAGGATCACGGAGGTGTTGGTCTGCTCGCCGACGCGCCGGACGCCGAGCTCGCGCCCCTCGTCCTCCGCCAGCTCGGGCAGCACGTCCTCGAAGGAGCCGGTGCGGGTGAAGCTGACGACACCGTCTCCCAGCTCTCCCTCTGACTCCCGGCCAATAGTCTGGACCATGCCGTGACAGAAGCGGTCGTCGGCCATCGCGTCATAAAGCACGCCGACGCTCGACCTGCGGCGGAGCTTGGCCAGCGTGTAGGGCCTGAGCGTGGAGAGCGCGTCGTCGCCGTCCTCCCAGACGGCGGAGAGTGGAACGAAGTAGTGCTGCGCCACGCCTCCGGACCTTACCTCCAGCAACATGAGCGCCCACCGGCCCGAACCCTCGGGGCCCGGCATCCCGGCGCGGGCCAGGACTTTTACGGACTCGATCTCCCGCGCCTTCTCCGCGAACCAGCGCCGGGCTCCGAGAAACCCTGGCAACGCCTCTCTTTCGAACTGCTCTACGTGGCGGCCCTGAAGGCGCAGAGCCGGACGATCTCCTCCGGTCCCGGCGTCGGCCGAGAGCACCAGCACCGGGGGCTCGGGGATGTCGGGCATCTCCAGGTGCCAGGGAGGGGCCTCGGCATCCTTGTCCAGGGCGAACCAGTAGAAGCTGCGCCCCGGCAGGGTGAGCATGTAAGGTATCGTCCCGAGATTCGGGAAGTTGGCCCCACCGATCAGCTCCACCGGCACCCGGCCCGCGAAACGCGAGAGATCGAGCTCCACCGGCTGAGCCGACCGCGAGAGGTTAGCCACGCAAAGAATCGCCTCGCCGTCGTACTCGCGCAGGTAGGCGAGCACCTTGCGGTTGCCCGGGTGCAGGAACTCCAGCGTGCCCCGCCCGAAGGCTTTGTGAGCTTTACGCACGGCAATGATACGCCGCATCCAGTTAAGGAGGGAGTTGGGGCTCTTTGACTGGGACTCGACGTTTACGGACTGGTAGCCGTAGACCGGGTCCATGACGGGCGGCAGGTACATGCGGGCGGGCTCGGCGCGGGAGAACCCGGCGTTGCGGTCGGAGGTCCACTGCATGGGGGTGCGGACGGCGTCGCGGTCGCCAAGGAAGACGTTGTCGCCCATCCCGATCTCGTCGCCGTAGTAGATGATCGGGGTTCCGGGCATGGAGAAGAGGATGCTGTTCAGTAGCTCCATGCTCGGGCGGTCATTCTGCATCAGGGTCGCGAGGCGGCGGCGGATGCCGAGGTTTATGCGCATCTGGGGATCTGAGGCGTAGGTCTCGTACATGTAGTCCCGCTCGCGGTCGGTGACCATCTCCAGGGTGAGCTCGTCGTGGTTGCGGAGGAAGATCGCCCACTGCGACTCCTCCGGTATGGCGGGGGTCTGGGACATGATCTCGACTATGGGATGCCGGTCCTCCTGGGCCACGGCCATGTAGATTCGGGGCATGAGCGGGAAGTGGAACGCCATGTGGCACTCGTCTCCGCCCTTCTCGAAGTCCCCAAAATACGGCAGCACGTCCTCGGGCCACTGGTTGGCCTCCGCGAGGAAGAAGCGGTCCTCGTACTGGGCGTCCATCTCGGCCCGCATCTTCTTGAGCACCTCGTGGGTCTCGGGCAGGTTCTCGCCCTCCGTACCCTCGCGCTCGATGAGATAGGGGATGGCGTCGAGGCGTAGCCCGTCCACCCCGGCGTCGAGCCAGAAGCGCATCACGTTCATTATGGACTTGAAGACCTGCGGGTTATCGTGATTGAGGTCCGGCTGGTGACTGAAGAACCGGTGCCAGTAGTACTGCTGGGCCACCGGGTCCCAGGTCCAGTTGGAGTTCTCGGTGTCGGTGAAGATGATGCGGGCGTCCTGGTACTTGTCGGGCGTGTCGGACCACACGTAGTAGTTGCGCCGGGCGGAGCCTTTCGGGGCGTTGCGGGCCTTCTGGAACCAGGGGTGCTGGTCGGAGGTGTGGTTGATGACCAGCTCGGTTATGACCTTCAGGCCGAGCTCGTGCGCCTTGCGGACGAACTGCCGGAAGTCTCGCTTGGTGCCGTAGTCGGCGTGGACGTTCTTGTACTCGGCGATGTCGTAGCCGTCGTCGCGCAAAGGCGAGGGGTAGTACGGCATGATCCAGATCGCCGTCGCCCCGAGGTCCTTTATGTACTCCAGGCGCTGGGTAAGGCCCTTGAAGTCGCCTATACCGTTGTTATCCGAGTCGAAGAACGCCTTGACGTGCAGATGGTAGATAATGGCGTCCTTGTACCATTGCGGGTCCCCCTCGTGGCCCGCTCCCCGGCTCACCTCTTGGCTCACCAGCTCACCTCGTTTCCGATACTCGTTACGATCCACGATGTTTCTAGAACCTTCAGAGCCTCCGGGATACTCAAAGCTTTCTGAGCCGGAGTATTTCCGCGACGTTGCTCTCTGGCTGCAGATAAACGTGCTTGACGCGGCCCCTGCCACCTATCTCCGTGCCCGAGATCAGCTCCTCGACCACGTAGTCCTCGTCCTCGGCGATCCCGAACAACTCCAGCGGCAGCTCGAGATCCACCTCCTTAGCCTCGTATGGATCCAGGTTTACCGCCACCGCCACCGCGTTTCCTTCCATCTCTTTGGCGTAAAACAATACGTCATCATTCCAGGCGGTGTGGAAGGTTAGGTTTTTAAGGTACCGGAGCGCCGGGTTCTCACGGCGTATCAGGTTTATGCGCCGGACGTAGTCCTTTATGTTGCCGGGCGCGTCCCAGTCGCGGACCTTGTACTCGTAGACCTCCGAGTCCTGGTAGTACAGGGTGCTGCCACGCTCGCCGCGCGGGGTATTCTCGCACAGCTCGTAGCCGTTGTAGATGCCGTAGGTGCTCGAAAGTGTGGCGGCGAGTACGAGGCGCTGCTTGAAGGCCGGGCGTCCGGCGAACTGCAGTATCGGGGGCAGGATGTCGTGGGTGTTTGCGAAGAAGTTGGGCCGCATGTACTCCGAGGGCCACTCCCGGGTAAGCTCGGTGAGGTAGTCGGTTAGCTCCTGCTTGCCGTGACGCCAGGTGAAGTAGGTGTAGGACTGGGTGAAGCCCAGCTTGGCCAGGTGGCGCATCACCTTCGGGCGGGTAAAGGCTTCGGAGAGGAAGATCACCTCCGGGTGCTCATCCTGGACCGAGCGTATCAACCACTCCCAGAACGCGAACGGCTTCGTGTGGGGGTTGTCCACCCGGAAGATCTTGACCCCCTGCTCTACCCAGAACAGCGTCACGTCCAGCCACTCCCGCCACAGCCCTTCCCAGTCCGAGGAGTGGAAGTCCACGTTTACGATGTCCTGATACTTCTTCGGCGGGTTCTCGGCGTACTTTATGGAGCCATCGGGGCGGTGCTTGAACCACTCGGGGTGCTCTTTTAGGTACGGGTGATCCGGCGAGCACTGGATGGCGAAGTCCAGCGCGACCTCCATGCCGTGGTTCTCGACCGATCCCAGAAAGCGCCGGAAATCCTCCAGGGTGCCGAGCTCTGGCTCTACCGCCTTGTGACCGCCCTGCTCGCTGCCGATGGCGTAGGGGCTGCCGGGATCGCCTGGCGCGGCGGTCAGGGCGTTGTTCTTGCCCTTGCGGTTGGTGTGGCCGATGGGGTGGATGGGTACCAGGTACACCACGTCGAAGCCCATACTTGCGATGTCTGGCAGGCGCTCCTCCATCTCGGCGAACGTGGCGCTCCGGCCCTCAACCGTGCCCTGCGAGCGGTGGAACATCTCGTACCAGGCCCCGTAGCGCGCCCGCTCGCGGTCCGCCACGACCTCGAAGGTCCGGGTCCGGGTCGCATGGCTCCGGTCCGGATGCTCGGACATCATGGCCGCGACGGTATCCGAGAGCATCAGGTCCAGGCGGTCCTCGTAGCCTTCGCGGTCGTACTCCTCGACGACGGCGGCGAGCTTTGGGTCTCCCGAACGCTCGCGGGCGGCCTCGACGAGATCCCGGCCCTCGGTAAGCTCTAGCTCTATCCTCTGCCCGTCGGCGACCTTCTTCCGGGCCTCGTCCAGCCACGTGGCGAACGTGTCCGCCCACGCCTCGACGGCGTACTCGTAGCGGGCGTTCTCGGGCAGGACGACGCCCCCGCCCCAGCGATCGTTGTCCACGAAGTGCATCGGCTCCTCAGACCATTCCGCCTCTCCGTGCCTGCGGTAGAGCACGGCGGCGGCGAGCTTGTCGTGGCCCTCCTTGAAGACGTCGGCGGTCACCCGCAGCTCGTCTCCGGCCTCGCGCTTGACCGGGTAGCGCCCGCACTCGAGCTCCGGGTACACGTTCTCTATGACTACGGTGCTGTACGCCTGTTGCAACCGGCTTCCTCCAGAGCGCCGCGACCCGCGGCCAACGATACGGGGATACTCTCCGCCGCATAGAATACTCGCCTGGAGCCGGGTTTCAAACTCCCGCAGGGCTTGTTTTCTACGTCTCTCCGTCCAGAAAGGGCAGCAGGATGCGGGAGAGGGCGCGGGGGGTCTTGTAGTTGACGTTGTGCGGCGCGCCGGGCATCACGGCGAGCCGGCCGTTTGGGAGGAGGCTCGCGGTCTTCTCGGCCCAGGAGTGGCCGACTATCGTGTCGAGATCCCCGCGCACCACCAGCGTGGGGGTCTCTATGCTGGACAGCCGGACCTCCATCTCGTCCCGCGTGGAGTGCCGTAGCGTACCAATGGCCCGGCGCGGGCCGAAGCGCAAGAAGCCTCCCGCGTAGCTCCCCCACACGCTCAGGGGCTCTCTGCGGCAGTCGCGCACCCAGCGCCAGACGTGATCCGGGAGGCTGCGGTTGTCCGGGTCCCCTATCGGTGAGAGCAGCGCCAGGCGCCCGACACGCCCGGGCCACCGGGCGGCGACCCCGGAGACGGTCTGGCAGCCGAACGAGTGGCCGACCAGATCCGCCTTTTCCAGGCCGGCCGCGGTCATCCAGCCGGCGAGAGCGCCTGCCAGCTCGGGTATGTCTAGCGGTTTCTTGGGGCCTCTGCTGCGGCCGAACCCCGGTAGATCCGGCACGTACACGGGCCGGTGCCGCGCCAGCACGCGGGCGGTCGGCATCATGTACCGTCCGGCTACCACGACCCCGTGTACCAGTACCACGGGCCTGCCCTCCCCCTGCCCGTTAAAGCTCCGGGCGTACATCGACCACGGTCCAACCAGGCTCCGGAAGCCCTCGAACTCCTCGAAACCCCCGAAGCCTCCCCGGCTCAAGCGCCCCCCGTATAGACTCGGTTCGCCACCGGCAGGCCGGAGGCCCCGATAACCGCGATGGCCGTATTGTGGTCGGGCTGCGAGGCCCCCTCCTTTCTCGTCCGGGTTACGCCATGAGACGCCGAGTGAGTTTTCGCCCGCGTAAACGTAGATCCAGCTTACCCGCTGGAGACGAGCGCCGAACGTCCCACCTCGGAGACCGAGCGGTGGCCCGAGAGGGCGAGCTCGAGGTCGAGGTCCGCGGTGAGGTTCTGGATCACCTGCTCGACCCCGGCCGCCCCGCCTACCGCGAGCCCGTAAGCGTAGGGCCGCCCGACCATCACGCAGTCCGCGCCGAGGGCGAGCGCCTTTATAACGTCTGCCCCGCGCCGCACGCCGCTGTCGAAGAGGATGGGCAGCCTATCCCCGACCGCCTCTCGCACGTGTATCAGGGCGTCCAGCGCGGCCACCGCTCCGTCTACCTGCCGCCCACCGTGGTTGGAGACCACGAGGCCCTGCACGCCGCTTTCGAGCGCCTCGCGCGCGTCGTCGGGGTGGACGACGCCCTTCAGGATCACGGGCAGGCTCGTACTCTCCCGGATAAACCGGATATCTTCCCACGAGAGCGCGGGGTTGCCGAAGATGGAGAGGAAGTACCGCGCCGTGGCGGCCGGGTCCTCCTCCGGCGGCCTGCCCAGCCCGGCGCGGAAAGCCGGGTCGGTGAGGTAGTTCGCGAGTCCCTCGCCCTGCAGGAACGGGAGATAGGCATTCTCAAGGTCGCGCTCGCGGAAGCCCAGGATCGTGGTGTCCAGCGTGACGACCACGGCGGAGTACCCGGCGGCCTCCGCGCGGGAGAGCAGGCTCTTCACGATCTCCGGGTCGCTCGACGGGTAGAGCTGAAAAAGGCGCGGCGTATCCCCGAGACCGGCCGCGACCTCCTCCATCGTGTTGGACGAGACGGTGGAGAGGACCGGGACGGCTCCGGTCGCGGCGCAGGCCCGGGCCACGGCGAGCTCGGCCTCCGGGTGGATTATCGAGAGCACCCCGACGGGTGCGAGCATGAACGGCACCGGCAGTTCCAGACCGAGGAGCTCGGTGGTGAGGTCCCGGTCGGCCGCTCCCCGCAGCATCCGGGGCCTTATGCGCCAGCGGTCGAAGGCCTCACGGTTCGCCTTCATGGTCTCCTCCGCGCCCGCGCCGCCCGCCACGTAGTCGAAAGGCCCGTCATCCAGCGTCTGCCGGGCGCGGCTCTCCCAGCCCTCGTACGAGACCGGAAACTCCGGCGCGTGGCCCGCGCCGTACACCCGCGCCTGATAATCCTGTCCGTGGGTCGTCATCCTCGCGATCCTTTCCCGTACATCTCCGCACGTCCCCGTACATACTCCTACCCGCAGAGCATTCTGCCACGCCGCGCCGGGCCCGGCAGGATATACAATGGCCGGATGCAGCGAAGAGAAACGCCAGAGACGTCGCGAGCGCCGGAGCCCCCGCAGCACATACAGGCCGTGGTCTTTGACTGCGACGGTCTGCTGCTGGACACCGAGAAGCTCTGGATGCGGGGGGAGGCCGAGCTGGTCGGGCGGTACGGGGCCGAGTACACGCCCGAGGTCCGCGAAAGGCTTTTCGGGGTGAGCGCGGCCGGGCTGGGACCGGCCCTGGAGGAGATACTGGGACGTCCCGGCGAAGGCGAGGCGCTGGTACGGGAGCTGGTCTCCTACTGCTGGGAGGAGATCTCCCGCAACGCCGAGCCGCGTCCCGGGGCCGTGGGGCTCGTCGAGGCCCTGCTAGATCAAGACGGACGGACGCCGCTCGGCGTCGCCTCGAACTCGCCTAGAGGGCTGGTGGAGGAGGCGCTGCAGACGGCCGGCCTGTACGAGGCTTTCGACGTTGTCGTCGGCTACGAGGACGTCCGGCAGCCGAAGCCGGGTCCGGAGCCGTATCTGCTGTGCTGCGAGCGGCTGGACGCGGATCCGGCACACAGCGTCGCGCTCGAAGACTCCCCCACGGGCGCAGCCTCCGCCCGGGCGGCGGGGCTGTACGTGATCGGGGTCCCCTCCGAGCCCGGCATCCCGCTCGAAGCCCACCAGACCGCGGTCTCCCTGCATGACCCCGCCGTCCACGCCGCGCTCGGGCTCCCGGGCCCCGAAGCCGGAATCCGGGCGGGAGGCCCACACACGCCCCACAAGTTCGACCCCGCGCGGGCCTCCCGCCTGGAGGACCCGGACCGGCAACGCTTTCTCCCGAACGCCCGGATACTGGAGCTTCTGGATCTCTCGGGTTCTGAAACCGTGGTGGACTACGGCGCCGGTAGCGGCGTGCTGACGGCCGAGCTCGGGCGCGCCCTACCGCACGGCACGGTCCACGCCGTCGAGGAGAACCCGGAGATGTACCGGCTGCTCGAGGAACGCATCTCGGACTCCGGCCTCGTAAACGTCGGCCTGCACGAGATCCGGGAGAACCGCGTCCCCCTGCCAGACGGCTGCGCAGGCCGCGTGCTCGCCGTGAACCTCCTGCACGAGGTGGTCGGAGAAAGCGCGCCCGGGGAGATGCGACGCCTGCTAAAGCCGGACGGCGCGCTGCTCGTGGTGGACTGGCGCTCGGACGTGGACCGCGACGAAGGGCCGCCCCGGCACGTAACCTTCGACCCGGAAGGGGCGCGCCGAGTGCTCGAAGACTCCGGCTTTCTGGCAGAGCCCGTCGCAGAAGGCGAGTTCCCCTACCATCTGGCCCTGCTGGCCCGCAAACGGAGCTGAAAAGCAAAGGGGCAGAGGAACTTTCTCACCCCCGGAGGCAGCTTTCTCTGGTATCAAAGGGTCGGGATGGATCGTGATCTCCTAAAGCGAGCAGGCGGCTTTCGCGCGCCCCTGATCGGGGCCGTGGTCCTCGGCGTGCTCGGCGCGGCCGCTACCGTGGTCCAGATGACTTTCCTGGCCGTAATCATAGGCCGCGTCTTCCTATCGGGGGCCGGTCTCGGGGAGCTGAGAGCGCCGCTGGCGCTATTGTTCGGGGCCGTGATCCTGCGCCCCGTAATCCTGTGGTTCAAGGAGATAGTCGCCCGGCGCGGCGCGGCGCGGGCCAAGCTCGGGCTGCGTAACGGCCTGTTCGCCCACGCCATAAGGCTCGGCCCCGCCTACGCGGTGGGCGAACGCACCGGGGAGCTCACGACGACCGCCACCGAGGGCGTGGAGCGGCTGGATGACTACTTCGCCAGCTACCTGCCGCAGATATTCCTGAGCGTGCTCGTCCCACTCCTCGTAGCCGGCTACGTGCTGTTCCTGGACCCGGCGAGCGGGGCGGTGCTGCTCGCCACCGGCCCCGCCATCCCGGTGCTCATGATCCTGATAGGCCGCCACACCGAGGAGCACACCCGGGGCCAGTGGGAGGCTCTTTCCAATATGGGGGCCCACTTCCTGGACGCGCTGCGGGGGCTTACCACGCTAAAGGTGTTCGGCCGCTCCGGCGCCGAGCGCGAGCGGGTGGGCCGGGTGAGCGAGGAGTTCCGGGGGCGGACCATGAGCGTTCTGCGCTACGCCTTTATCTCTGGGCTCGCCCTGGAGTTCATCGCCACGGTATCCATAGCCCTGGTGGCCGTTCTGCTCGCCGTGAGGCTTTTGTATGGCGGGATGCCCTTCCAGACGGCGTTTCTGGTGCTGCTGCTCGCGCCGGAGTTCTACAAGCCCCTGAGAGACCTCGGCACGAGCCGCCACGCCGGGATGGAGGGCAAGACCGCGGCGGGCAGGATCATGGAGGTCCTGAACACCCCGGCGCGCGGCGGAGACGGAGAGCCCGGCGCGGCGCTGTCCAGAGGCGCGCCGGAGATCACGCTCCAGGGCCTCGGCTATACATATCCCGGAAGCGGGCGTCCCGCCGTGTCCGGCATAGACCTCACCCTCCCCGCCGGGGGCACCACGGCGCTCGTGGGGCCGAGCGGCTCGGGCAAGAGCACGCTGGCCGGATTGCTGCTGCGCTTTCTGGAGCCAGACGAGGGTAGTATCCGGGCCGGCGGCACGCCCATCGCGGCGCTCTCGCCGGAGCGGTGGCGCGAGAACGTGGCCTACGTCCCCCAGAGCCCTTACCTCTTCTACGGCACCGTCGCCGAGAACATCCGGCTCGCCCGCCCGGAGGCCGAACAGGGGGAGGTGGAGCGGGCCGCCGGTCTGGCCGGGGCGGCTGAGTTCATAGAGAGCCTGCCGCAGGGCTATGACACCCCGCTCGGCGAGCGCGGGGCCCGGCTGAGCGCCGGTCAGGCCCAGAGGATAGCCATCGCCCGGGCATTCCTCAAAGACGCGCCGCTGCTAATCCTGGACGAGCCCGCCTCCAGCCTCGATCCGGAGAGCGAGCGGCGCATAGAGGAGGCCGTCGGGTACCTGGCCCGGGAGAGGACCGTGCTGGTCGTGGCCCACCGCCTGAACACCGCCCGGGCCGCCGACCGCGTGGTGGTGCTGGAGGATGGCCGCGTCGCGGAGACCGGCACCCACGAGGAGCTGCTCGGCCACGGCGGGGCGTACGCGAGGCTGGTCGGGGCCCCGGGGGAGGTGAGAGCGTGAACGGGCGGGGGCCGGGAGCCTCTGTCCAGACCCTGCGCAGGCTGCTCGCGGCGCTCTTCTCCCGCCGCCGGGCGGTGGCGCTCGCGGCGGCGCTGGCGACGTGGACCACGGCGGCGAACGTCGGGCTGCTGGCCATCGCGGCGTACCTGATCTCGCTCTCCGCCCTGAAGCCGCCCCTGAGCGCCCTGATCCCGGCCGCCGTCGTCGTCCAGATCCTCGGCGGCTCCCGGGGCTTCGCGCGCTACGCGGACCGCATAGTCTCCCACGACCTGACGTTCGGGCTGCTAAAAGACATGCGGGTCTGGCTCTACGGGCGTCTGGAACCCCTGGCTCCGGGCTTCCTCTCCCGCGCCCGCAGCGGCGACCTCCTCTCCCGGATGGTCGGCGACGTCGAGGAGCTCCAGAACCTGTACCTGCGGGCCGTCTCGCCCGTGGTCGTGGCAACGGCGGTCTGCGGCATGACCCTGGCCGTGCTCTACGCCTTCTACCCGCCAGCCGCCCTCGTGGTGTTGGGCTTTTTCGCTCTGGCCGGGCTGGGCGCGCCGGTCTTGGTAGGAGCCCTGGAACGCGGCGCGGCGCGGCGGCGGGCGGAGCTGCGGGCCGAGCTGGACGCCCGGCTCGTGGATGGGCTGTGGGGCGTGGCCGACCTCCTGGCCTCGGGCCGGGAAGGGCGGGCCCAGAGAGAGGTCGCCGACGTCGGAGACGGCCTCAGACGCCAGCAGAACCGCGAGTCCCTGGCGGGCGGGCTGCGCGAGGCGCTGCACGATCTGCTCGCCGGGCTCGCCACACTCTCCGTACTCGTGCTGGCGATACCGCAGGTTGCTGAAGCGGCGGAGGCCACCGGCGGCGGAGCCATAAGCGGGGTGTACCTGGCGCTGCTCGCCCTGCTCACCCTGGGCAGCTTCGAGGCGGTGCTGCCGCTCGGGGAGGCCTTCCAGTCGCTCGGGGGATCTGTGGCGGCCGGGGAGCGGCTGTTCGAGGTCGCCGACGAGGAGCCGGAGATCTCCGACCCACCGCTTCCGCTGCCCGCCCCAGAGGGCCGGGAGGTCGGCCTGCAACGTCTCTCCTTCCGCTACGCCCCGGAGGAGCCGCCGGTGCTCTCGGATATATCCTTCAGGCTCGCTGCAGGGCAGAAGGTGGCGGTGGTCGGTCCCTCGGGCTCCGGCAAGAGCACGCTGGCGAGCCTCCTGATGAGGTTCCACGACCCCTCCGGGGGGCGCATCCTCCTCGACGGTGAGGATCTCCGGGGCTACACCGCGGAAGAGGCGCGCGCAGCGTTCGCGGTGGCCGAGCAGGAGGGCCACCTGTTCAGCGGCTCGGTGCGGGAGAACCTGCTCTTGGCAGGACCCGAGGCGGCGGACGCGGAGCTGGCGGCGGCTCTGCGGCGGGCGCAGCTCTCGTTGCCAGACGGTCTGGAGGCCCAGGTCGGCGAGGGGGGCTCCCGGCTCTCGGGCGGCGAGAGGCGGCGGCTCGTGGTCGCACGGGCCCTCCTGAGAGAGGCCCCCCTGATGGTGCTCGACGAGCCGACGGCCGGTCTAGACACCGCCACGGAGCGGCGGCTGATAGACGCCGTCCACGAGGCCGCACAGGACCGGAGCCTGCTGCTTATCACGCACCGGCTCGTAGGTCTGGAGAGGATGGACGAGATACTGGTGCTCGATGGGGGCCGGGTGGCGGAGCGCGGCACCCACCACGAGCTGCTGGCGGCCGGCGGGATGTACCGGCGCATGGTCGAGGTACAGAACCGGATGATCGCGGCTTAACCTCGACTCCCCGGCGGCGGAGTGCCGCGCCCCGGCTACGCTACCTCTTTCTCGAACTTCCGGGACCTGCCTTCCCGAGCAGGCCGAGCAGTCCGCCCAGGCGTGCTCTCGCGCCTCGACCAACCCGGTTCTTTATCAATCGGGGGTCTGCATGGGCCCGGAGGTCCCGGAGGTCCGGCTCCATGCGGCTGCGGGCCTCGACCATCGCCCGTTCGAGGCGTTCGGGTGAGCGGGCGGCTTCGAGATCCAGCTTCTCCTGCTCGGCCTCGACGGTCCGGTGGCCTTTGCGGGTCAGCGCGAGCGGCGAGAGGGCCAGAAAGGAGAGCTCCAGCACCAGCGCGGTCGCGGCGGGCAGGTTGAACCACTGGCCCACGGCCTCAGGGTAGCCGGGCAGTCCGGCCGTACGGCTCACCAGCAGGCCGATAACGGCCAGTACGCAGAGCGCGGCCGAGAGAATCCAGGCCCACCGGCTGCCGTTGCGGGCGATCACGACCGCCAGGAACGAGGCGGCGAGAAAGTATGCGACGAACGAGAGCCCGAGGTAGGCCTCGGAGGCGAACATCTCGTCCGCCTGCAGCAGATGCACGAGCCCGACGAAGGAGAGCAGGTACGCCCCGGCCCACCACAGCATGGTGTCCGCGAAGACGCCTCCTCCATGCCGCTCTCCGCGGCTCTCATCGCGGCTCCGGTGGCCTTCCGCGGTCACGTCCGGCCTCTCCACGCTACCCCGCCCTACGGCCCGCCGGGTGGCGTTTGAAGATGTAGATCAAGAGCGCCAGCGAGGGGCCGAGTATGGCCGCGTAGAAGAACGAGAGCACCAGGAGCGCCACGAGTATGGAGGCGGGAGAGGCCGCGGACTGCAGGGTGATGTCCGGCACTATGAGATAGGGGTACTGCGACCAGCCCCAGGCTGCGAAGACCGCCGCAACCTCCAGTATCGCCGTGGTCCGCGCCCACCAGTACCGGCGCAGGTACAGCAGGGTTATGGAGCCCAGCAGGGCCAGCGCGGCGAGGACCATGAACTCGAGCCCGGGCGACTGCGTAACCCCGCGCCACAGATACGGGGCGTCGAGGCGGGCGATGGGGAACGCCGCCGCCCCCGCCACGATAAGCGCGAGGCCGGTGGCCATGCCCCTGCGCCTGAAGAGCTCCTGCAAGTGAGAACCCGCTTCCGCCTCCATCGTGAGGTATACGGCGGCGAGATAGGCGCAGGTGAGGACCGCGAGCACCCCCATAATAAGCGGGAACGGCCCCAGCCACGCCTGCACGTATCCGTCCGCCGGGGTTCCGGTGGCGAACCTGCCCGCCTCCGGCGGCGCGCTGTCGAACCGCAGCCTGCCGGAGGCGATGGTCCCGGCGGCCATGCCGAAAAAGAAGGGCGAGACGAGGCTGACGGAGCCGTAGATCTTGCCGAACAGCTGGAAGGCTCTCTGGCTGGGCAGGTACTCCGACTCGTGCTGGAAGGCGAAGAACGCGCCCCGGATCAGGATGCCCGCGAGGACCAGCACTAGCGGGACGAACAGCGCGATGCCCACGACGACGAAGGCGTCGGTAAACCCCACCCACAGGATCACGGTCGCGACCACGATCCACAGCTCGTTGGCCTCCCACATCGGGCCTATGGCCCTGTCCACGAGCCGCGCCTGCTCTTCGCCGCTCTCGCCGCGGGCGAGCATCGTCCAGATGCCGCCCCCGAAGTCCGCTCCCCCGGCCAGGGCGAACAGCAGCAGAGCTATCATGAGCGCCCCCGCCACCCACAGCTCCAGGGTCATCTACAGACTCCCTTCCCGCAGCGTCTCCCGCTCTTCTTGCGGGCTCCCGGGCTCTCCGCCCTCTTGCTCTTCGAGCTCCGGCGGGGCCCCGGTAGCCATGTTCAGCAGCAGCCGGATGCAGATGGTCGCGAGCACCACGTACAGCGACATGAACCCGACGAGGGCGTACCCGATGCCCGGAGCCGGGGTCACACCCTCTGCGGTCCGCATAACCCCCTTGATAACCCACGGCTGGCGGCCTAGCTCGGTCGTGATCCAGCCAAGCTCTATGGCGAGAAAGCCCAGGAAACCGCTGAGGCCCACGGACCCGAGAACCAGCTTGTTTGTCGGGACGCCGCGCCCGCGCCAGTAGGCGAGCCAGAACCCGGCGACCACCGCGACCAGGGCGAACCCGATGCCGACCATCGCATCAAAAGCCCACCACACGGCGCGCGGGTCGGGGCGCTCGTCCGCCGGAAAGTCGTCCAGACCCTGCACCGGGGCGTTCGGGTCGTCGAAGGCGAGGATGGAGATCATGTACGGTATCTCGAGGTCGTACTTCACCTCTCCGGCCTCTACGTCCGGGTAGCCCCCGATGGAGAGCGGCGCGCCCCTTTCCGTCTCGAACTGCGGCTCCATGGCGGCGAGCTTCGCGGGCTCCTCGTGGGCCACGCCCTTGGCGGTCAGGTCGCCGCTTATGATCATGACCGGCGTGGCGATGGTGGCGACGATCATGGAGATCATGAGCCCCCGCCGGTGGTAGGCGTCGCGCCTGCCGCGCAGCATCCCGACCGCGTACACAGCGGCGAAGGCGAACGCGACGGCCTCGAAGGCGGCTATCGTCATGTGGCTCGCCTCGTAGAACCACGCCGGCGAGAACATGGCCCGCACGAGGTCTATGCTCACGACCTCTCCGGCGCCGTTCAGCGTGAACCCGGCGGGAGTATTCATCCACGAGTTGGCGAGCACGACCACGATCATGGACATGAACCCGCCGATAAAGATGGGAAGGCCGCTTATCCAGTGCAGCCACGGCGAGAGCTGGTCGCGGCCGAAGACGTAGATCCCGAGGAATATCGCCTCCACCAGAAAGAACAACACCTCGATGGCGAGCGGGTAGCCCATCACCGGTCCGGCCACGTTCATGAAGTTCGGCCACAACAGCCCGAACCCGAAGGTCAGCACGGTCCCCGAGACCGCCCCTATAGCGTAGGTAACGGCGAAGGCGCTGGTCCACTTCTTGTTGAGCGCCAGGTAGACCCTGTCCCCCCGGCGCAGGTACAGCCACTGTGAGACCAGCATCATGAAAGGCATCACCACGCCCAGGGAGGCGAAGATGATGTGGAACATCAGCGTGCCGCCGAAGGTGGCCCGGGCGGCCAGGAAGTTGGTTAGTAGATCTCCCACAGTTCGTCTCCTGTTCGGCGCTATAGACCGTCTGGCGGCCGGCTACGCTCGTGATACCCGAAACCGCCCCGCTGCAAAATCTATATCTCGTGTTCTAACACCGCTTACCACAAAGCTTTGTGATCCACTTTATCCACAGAATCTCGCCCGTGGCAACGAACCCTGGCTTACCCTTCCCTGGAGTTCCGAAACTCGTGAGAACGGTAGACAAACCCCCGCAGCGAGAGCCAGCGGAGCCATGATCGAGCGGTGCGCCGCGTAGCCGCGTTCGAGACCGGACCGGATACTCGCGAAAGCACCTGCCGGGTAAAGACGCCTGCCGAAGCCTGATAAATAGCTTGGTAACCCCGGAAAGCCCGCGCCGCGGCCCTCTTGAGCAACCCCCTGGTAAGACTCTCGGAAAACTTCGGAAATTTTTTGTCCGCCCCCGCTAGAAACAGAGAAAGCGGGATTAACAACCTATAAGACGGAATTTAGTGACCGTCGGCCGTTGGTAAACGTCAGAAAGGAAACGGCTTTATGCTGAACTGGTTTGCGAGGAGGCTTGCCGAAACCGGCAAGGATGTAAGAAGGGATCAGCGCGGCTTCACCCTCATTGAGCTGCTGGTCGTCGTGATCATCATCGGGATTCTCGCTGCGATAGCGATCCCGACGTTCCTCACGCAGAGGGAAGGCGCGCAAGACGCTACCGTTGAGAGCGACTTACGGAGCGCTGCCACTGCTGCAGAGAGCTATGCAGCAGATAACAATGGTACTTATAACGGCCTTAGCTCTACTGAACTTGAGAGCAATGGTGCTTCTCTTTCTAGCGGCAACTCGTGGGGCACGGTAACCGGCAACGCAGATGACTTCGTAGTCTCGATATCTAATAGTAACGGTACTGGTACTTGGGATTCCGACGCTGATCCACAATTAACCCCAGTGACGTAGCTTAGTAACTACGCTTCATCATATAGCGCCTCTCCGGGGGCGCTACTTCTTGCCAGCAGGACTCGAAATGTGCCATCTGGCTGCTGCGTAGCTGCAGCAAAGAGGCCCGGCATTCGTGCCGGGCCTCTTCTGTGTCCACTATATTCCGTTTGTGCGTCGAGCTTCTCTAAGCTGCCGGACCAGGATTCGAACCTGGACTAAGTGATTCAGAGTCACTCGTGCTGCCGTTACACCATCCGGCAATGCGAACAATCGGCGAGGATTGTAACGTCTCCGGGGCCGTTTGTCCATTCCCGTCTAATCCGCGCCTCCGGTCTCGGCCTCGGGCTCCGCGGGAGCGCCCTGCATGGCGCGCAGGCGACGTATCCGCTCCTCGGGGGGCGGGTGGGTGGAGAAGAGGCGTTTGGCGCTCTCCCGTTTTTTCAGGGGGTTTGCGATGTACAGGTGGGCGGTCGCGCGGTTCGCGGTCTTCAGGGGTTTTGAGGAGGCCGTGATCTTCTCCAGCGCGTCGGCGAGCCCGCCGGGGTTTCGGGTGAAGCGTATCGCGGTCGCGTCGGCGAGATACTCGCGCTGACGGCTGATGGACATCTGCAGGAGCCGGGCGAAGATCGGGGCCAGTATCGCGAACAGCAGGGCCACGGCCATCATTATGAGCTGGGCCTGTCCGTTCCCGTCGCCCCCGCGCCGCCGGCCGCCGCCGAGCCACAGGCTGCGCAGGAAGAAGTCCGAGATCAGGACCGTCGTGCCCACGAGCACCCCGACGAGCATGGCGTAGCGGATGTCCAGATTGCCGACGTGGGCCATCTCGTGGGCCATCACGCCCTGCAGCTCGTCGCGGTCGAGGCGTTCGATCAGGCCGCTCGTCGCGGCGACGGCGGCGTGCTCGGGGTCTCGTCCGGTGGCGAAGGCGTTGGGAGAAGCGTCCTCGATAACGTACACCTTCGGCATCGAGAGGCCCCCGGCGAGCGCCATCTCCTCGATCACGTTGTGGAGGACCGGGGCCTCCTCGCGCGAGACCTCCTTCGCCCCGGAGGTGGCGAGCACCATGCGCGCCCCGCCGAAGTAGGTGATGAGCCCGGAGACCGTCCCGGCCACTATCGCCAGCGCGAGGCCGAACAGCGCGCCAGCCGGGTCTCCGGTCCACGCGAACCCTATTATGTACCCGAGCACGACCACGAGGGCCAGGAAAGAGACGATCAAGAGCAGGCTGTTGCGCCGGTTCTGCGCTATACGATCCCGGAAAGTACCCTCGGGTACGCGTCCTGTCGTTGCCTCGGACATCGCTCTCCCGGTCTATCTAGTCGTAGGAGACGGTCACGGACTCGCGCTCGGGTCCCTGGGCCTCGAAGTACTCGGCCTCCGAAAAGCCCATCGCACGAGAGAAGATCACGGCCGGGAAGCTCTGGATCCTGGTGTTGTAGGTACCCACGGAGTCGTTGTAGTGCTGGCGGGCGAAGGAGATCTTGTTCTCCGTCGAGGTTAGCTCCTCCTGAAAGTCCCGTAGCACCCGGTCGGATTTGAGGTCCGGGTAGTTCTCGGCGACGGCGAAGAGGTTGCCTATCGCGCCGGAGAGTTGGGCCTCGGAGTCGGCCTGCTGGCGCGGGGACTGGGGCTGCATCGCCCGCGAGCGGGCGTTGGTCACCTCCGAAAGCACCTCCTGCTCCTGCTGGAAATACTTCTTCACGCCTTCGAGGAGGTTCGGGATCAGGTCGTACCGGCGCTTTAGCTGCACGTCTATCTGCCGCCACGACTCCTCCAGCTGGTTGCGCCGCTTCACCAGCCCGTTGTACGAGGAGATGGCGTACCCGACGACGAGCGCCACCACGACCACCACGACGATAGTAGCGACTATACCCACCGCGAAACCTCCAACGCTCGCCAGACTCAGCGTAGACTACAGATACTCCATTATACCCCTCCCGGAAACGGAGAACCCTTGCCCGAGTACGACGCGCTGGCGGACCTCTACAACGTCGAGTACGACCACGACTACGACCTCCCGCTCTGGCTGGACCTCGCCGCCCGCGAGCCCGGACCCATCATAGAGTGGGGCGCGGGCACGGGCCGTGTGGCGGAGCCTCTAGCCCGTGCCGGTCACGACGTTACCGCCGTCGAGATCTCGGAGGATATGGCCGCCCGGGGCCGGGAGAAAGGCGGCGCGGAGTGGATCACGGCCGACATGCGCCACGCGGACCCCGGGCACGATTTCGGGCTCGCCGTCTGCGCCTTCAACTCCTTTCTGTGCCTTACCACCCCGGACGACGCGCTGGCCTTCCTCGGCAACGCGGCGGCGCACCTGAAGCCCGGCGGCCTGCTCGGTATCGAGGTATCCGCCTTCCGTCCCGAGGAACTCGCCGCCCCGCCCGGCGGCCCCGCGCTGCAGCACGACCTGACGCGGGACCTCCCGGACGGCGGCACACTCGAACGCTTCAGCGTCTCCTCCTACGACGCCGCCGAGCAGCTACTCACGATGCGGCTCTTCTACGAGCTTTACGACTCGGGTAACGTAATGTACGAGCGGAGATCCGGCACACTGGAGATACGCCCCACCACCCGCGACGAGCTGTCTCTGATGCTGCGGCTCGCAGACTTCACGGTCGAGGCGGTGTACGGCGGCTTCGACGGCGAGCCATTCACCGCCGAGAGCGATCACCTCGTAGTGCTCGCCCGGCGCGGCTAGCCTCGGCTAGCCGTCCGAGGTGAGGTCCCGCCGCCCCACGGGCCTGCGGCGCGGCACGAACCTCGGAACCAGCTCGCAGTAGCGCCGGTAGGATTCCCCGAACCTCTGGCGCAGCTCCCGTTCCTCCAGGGGTAGCTGAAGCGCGAGCTGCGCCAGATACAACACCGCGAGCAGCACGAGACCCAGGTTCCGCGTCAACAACGCGGTCCCGGCGATGAGCAGGAAGTCCGTCACGTACAGCGGATTGCGGACGTAGCGGTAAGGCCCTTCGAGCACGAGCCGCTGGGGCACGTTGTTCTCCTCCGCCCCCGCGCCCGGCGGAAACAGAGCCCCGGCGAAGAGTAGCCGCGCCCACCCCATCTTCGCCACAGCCCACGTCCCGACCCCGACGGAGACAATCAGCACTAGCCCACCAAGAAGCTGCAGCGGAAAAGCTCCCTGCCAGCTCCATCCGAGCCAGATCGGGGCGAGCAGGATCAGGGCCAGCGTCGTCCCGCCCCAGAGTATCCCAACCTCGACCACGTACCAGGCGACGATCCCCCGCCGCCTCAGCCAGCTCCGCCACAACGAGAGCACCGGATACGTAACCAGGTCTATGACCACCATCCCGCCGTAGAAGGCCGCCACGAACAGCGGGGTAAGTATCCACCGTCCGAGTAGCAGGTCTCCCACACCACAGATTACGAAAGCGGCGACCCAGGCGACGGCGGGCACCAAGTGCATCTCGCCCCGCGCTCCGACCCGGCTCGCCATGAAGCGTATTCTAAAGCAACAGGCCCTACGGGTTCAGCGTAAGCTACTTTCCGCCGAGTATCCCGCCTACGCCCAGCTTCAACCCGGAAACGCCCTCCGAAGCAATCTCGTCGCCGCGATGGTAGCGGCGGGTGAGACCGTAAGCACCGTGCTGTGGAGCGGAGTGCGACTCTACCTCATTGGCGGCGAGGTCCACGATCCACACCTCTGGAACGCCCGCCCCAGCATACAGGGGCAGCTTCACACTCCGGTCGTACTCCAGCGAGCTCTCCGACACCTCGACCAGTAGCAGCGCGTCCCCGGGACCGGGATGCTCCCGCTCGTAGAAGTCCTCCCGGAACCTGAGCAGCGCGAGGTCCGGCTGTGGCTCATTGTGCTCGTCCAGCCTTACGGGGCCTTGCGGACTTACTATGTAATCTCCGACGGCGAAGCTCATGAGCAATCTGTTGAGCCGGTTTACAACAGCCTGATGCCTGCTGCCGATAGGCGACATCTCCACGACCTCCCCGTCCACGAGCTCGACCCGAGCCTCCTCGGATAGAATGCCGGCCTCGGCCATGCGATGGTACTCCGTGGTGTCGAAGCGGTGTCTGCGTACCGTAGCGCCCAACGTATCCACTCGGCTCCTCCTGCTAAGGGCGTGCCTCCACACCCGGATTCTAGCCCAACCACCGGCTGAAAGCTGACGGCTGACCGCTCTACGGCAGCAGCGTCTCGCCCATCAGGTACTCGTCGGCCTCGCGGGCGGCCTTGCGGCCTTCGGCTATTGCCCACACTATGAGGGAGGCTCCGCGCTTTGCGTCTCCGGCGACGAACATTCCGGGCTCGTGGGTGGCATATCCGCCGTTCCTGGTGGCGATCGCGCCGCCGCGCTCTCCGGTGCCCAGATCCAGATCCTGCATGAAGCGGTCCTGTACCGGGCCGGTGAAGCCGATGGCGAGCAGCACGAGATCGGCTTCCATGTCGAACTCCGTGCCCTCTTTGTAGACGGTCTTGCCTTCGGAGGTGCGCTCGGTCTCGACGGCGTTCATCTTCGTGACGTGGCCGTCCTCGCCCTCGAAGCCCTTTACGCCGACCTGCCACTGACGCTCGCCGCCCTCCTCGTGGGCCGCGTAGGTCTGGAGGATGAACGGCCAGTCGGGCCAGGTGTAATGGTCCGGGTTCTCCGGCGGCTTCGGGCCGTGGGTCAGGACCCGGACGCTCTTCGCGCCCTCCCGGTTCGCGTTGCCCAGGCAGTCGGCGCTCGTGTCGCCGCCGCCGAGGATTATTACGTTCTTTCCTTCGGCCGTGATCTCCTCTTCCTCCACCGGCAGCCCGGCCACGCGCCGGTTCTGCTGCGCCAGGTAATCCATCGCCAGGTGGATACCCCCAAGCTCCCGGCCCGGAACCTCTGTGTCCCGGCCCTGCAGCGCGCCAACGGCGAGTACCACGGCGTCATGCTCGCTCTTGAGCTGTTCCGTGGTCGGGTCCTCGCCGACGTGGCAGTTCGTGCGGAACTCGATGCCCTCCTCGGCCATGAGGTCTATGCGGCGGTCCACGACCCACTTCTCTATCTTGTAGTCCGGGATGCCGTAGCGCAGCAGGCCCCCGATCTTGTCGTCCCGCTCGTACACGATCACGTGATGTCCGGCCCGGTTAAGCTGCTGCGCTACGGCATCCCGGACTACAAGATAGAGAAGTGGGTCTGCGGG